>JANXSV010000094.1 GCA_025356505.1 Methylovirgula sp. | reverse complement strand
GGCGCATGCCAAGATTCCCGGTCTGCTGCCGCCGCCCAATACGAAATTGAGCCCAGATTCGCCCCAAGCCAAGGCACTCTGCGCCGCTATGCGCGATATGGTGACCCACGGTAGAAAGCTAATTGCTCTGCAAGATAAGGCTATTGAGGCCTGTGCGGGCACAGCAGAGGAGCAAGCCGCTTCGCGCGAAATGTTCGAGCAACTTAAAACATCAGCAGGAATGATTGACCAAGACATTGCCGCGATTTGCGGCGTGCAGTAGTAAGTAAGAGCCCTGATTACGGGATTGACGCGCCCGGCCTGGCGATGGTCTTTTTGGCTGGCGGCACCGGCGCTTTCGCGCTGGCCTTGCTGATCTGGGAATTTACAAGCGGGCTGCTGATGATGGTGGGAGCGCCCAAGGGGCTCACATCCGGCTAGGCAAATCAGGATCCTCCCCCGCCAAAGTCGCGCCAAATCCTGCCAGAGTGAACCACCGGTATCGTCCCTTGTGAGTGACGCGGTGCCGTGTTTGATTGGTGAGAGACAACGGAGGTGCAAATCATGCGGGTAATGCGATATTTAGCGAGCGATTTCATGGGCGCAATGTGCGCGTTGTTTTTGGCGGCTTCACCATTGCCGGCTGCCACGGCGACAAATCCTGTTTGCGCCGAACTGGCCTCAGAGAACAGCGCAACAGAGGCTGCAGAAGCAAAACTTGACGATCTGCTGCCGCCGCCGCCCAAAACATCCTGGGAGGCTGGCTCGCCTCAAGCCAAGGCGCTGTGCGAAGGGTTCCGCGATGTGGCGATCCACGTCGGCAAGGCAGCGGCGCTGGGCGATAAAGCCATTGAGGCCTGTGCGGGCACAGAAGAGGAAGTAACGCGCGAAGATGTCGTGCAGATGAAGAAATCAGCCTCCATATTCGATCAGCGTGTCGCCACCTCCTGCGGAATGCAGTAGTGAGCAAGCGCCCTGATTACGGGATTGACGCGCCGGGCCTGGCGACGGGCTTTCTGGCTGGCGGCATCGGCGCTTTTGCCCTGGCCTTGCTGATCTGGGAATTTTGGCGCGGGAGCCTGTTGGTCGGCATCCTTACGGCGATCTTGGCCTTTGGGGGGCTGTATCTGTCCGGCATGGGCTGCCTGATGGTGGTTTGGAGCAAACACATCAAGCTGAAAACGCGGGAGACAATGCTCGACTACGTGATTTGGCGCGGCAACGAGCAAGTGCTCGACGTGGGCTGCGGGCGCGGGCTGATGATGGTTGGAGCGGCCAAGCGGCTCACATCCGGCAAGGCAACCGGAATTGATATCTGGCAGGCCAAAGATCAATCGGGAAATGGGCCAAAAGGCGCATTGGAAAATGCCGTGCTCGAGGGCTTTTCCGATCGCGTTCATATCGAAACAGGTGACATGCGGGCGCTGCCTTTTGCAAATGGGAGCTTCGAGGTCGTGATGTCACATTGGGCGGTGCATAATCTTGAACAGGTTGATGACCGGGCGACGGCGCTGCGCGAGATGATGCGTGTTCTGCGCCCTGGTGGCAGCCTGATTCTGGCCGACATCGAACATCGCGAGGCTTACATGGCAGCGCTGAAAAATATGGGCGTGGCCGAATGCCGCTTGGACGTGAAGCCGGTGATGGATAAAATACTGGGTATAGTGAGTTTTGATAGCTTTCGCCCTTCAACGATTTTTGCGAGAAAAGCTTTGCTGCATTAGCGCATCCGGCTTGCTGGCCGGGCGCGGCACAGCTATGGCGTAATGCCGGAGACCAGCTAGGAATTCTAATGAGCCAAGGTAGCGGCGATAAAGACCAGCATGGTCATGATGAGCATGCCCATGATCACGCGGGGCATGATCACGATAGCCATGACCACGATAGCCATTCTCACGCAGGCCATTCGCATGCTGGCCATTCTCATGCTGGCCACTCGCACGCCCCCGCAAGTTTTGGCAAAGCCTTTGCCATCGGAATCACGCTGAACACCGGCTTTGTGATTTTGGAGGCCGGATATGGTTTCGTCAGCAATTCCGTGGCGCTTTTGGCCGACGCAGGCCACAATCTGGGTGATGTGCTGGGACTGATCGTCGCCTGGAGCGCCAGCGTCCTCGTGCAACGGGCTCCCAGTTCGCGGTTCACCTATGGCCTTCGCGGGTCTTCGATCTTGGCCGCAGTGTTCAATGCAGTGTTTTTGCTGGTGACAGTGGGCGCTATATCTTGGGAAGCCATCCTCCGCCTTGGTGCGCCAGAGGCTGTTGCTGGCAAGACGGTGATGATCGTCGCGGCATGCGGCATCGTGGTCAACGGTGTCACCGCGTGGCTGTTTGCTTCCGGCAGTAAGGATGACATTAATCTGCGCGGCGCTTTCGCCCATATGCTTGCCGATGCGCTTGTGGCAGCAGGCGTTGTCGTTGCCGGATTTGTTATTCTCATGACAGGGTGGCACTGGATAGATCCGGTGGTCAGCCTGGCCGTGAACGCATTGATTATTTGGGGCACATGGGGTTTGCTGCGCCAATCGCTGGATATGGCGATGGCGGCTGTGCCTGCGGAGATTGATCCGCTGGCCGTACGGGGATTTTTGGGCAAGCAATCGGGCGTCGTGAGCCTGCACGATCTGCACATCTGGCCGATGAGCACAACCGAGATTGCTTTGACATGCCATTTGGTGATGCCGGACGGACACCCGGGCGACAGCTTCATCCATACGCTTTGCGAAGGATTGGCGAGCAAGTTTAAGATCAGGCATGCCACAGTGCAAATTGAAACTGACCCGAATATGGCCTGCGCTCTGGCGCCTGAAGGTGTCGTCTGATGGGGCATGCTCCGCCGTCAGACGTAGAATTGCAGCGCGCGCGGCAGACTAAGCTAGGTGTCGCCACGCAAAGCTTCGACCCTTCCACGTCTCCCCTTTGGCTGGTGATCAACCTTGACAGAGCCAAGAAGCGCTGGAACACCATCCGCCAACAATGTAACGCGCTGAACATCAAAGTGCAGCGGGTGAGTGCGGTGGACGGGCGGGAACTCACTGTCGGCAGCCTGCCGCGCTTGGAAGGTGTCGATTTTACCAAATTCAGACGCAATACGGCGCGGTCTCTGCGCGGCGGCGATGTCGGCTGCTACATGAGCCATTTGCAGGCGATTGAACGGTTTTTGCGGACCGATGCAGAATTTGCCGTGATTTTAGAAGATGACGCAATTTTGAGCGCGGACTGTGTTGCGGTGGTTGCAGCGCTAACCGCGAAAGATGCGCCGCGGGACTGGGACATGGTGAAGCTTGCCGCCGAACACCGGCTGAACGCTTTCAAGCTGCGGCCTGTCGTAGGGCGATATCATCTGGCAGTGAATTATACCCGCCAGACCAGCGCGGTGATGTATGTGCTCAACCGCCACGCGGCCACGCTCTACCGCCAGAAATTGCTGCCTATGGTGGTGCCCTATGATTTTGCATTTGACCGGGGCTGGGCGCTCGGGTTGCGCACCCGGGTTATTGCGCCGCTTGCCGCCGGATATGGCCTGCATCCCTCGCAGATCGAAACGGCGGCAACGCCAAAGGTAAAGTCTCGCAGGATACACAGCATCACCCGCGTGTGGTGGGAGCTTCGCAATGAGGCAGCGCGCCTGCGCTATGCAAGTGCCGCCAAGCTGCGGCGGATGCGCGGACGATCGTGACTTACATGCCGGAATAACTCGGACCACCCGCGCCTTCCGGCACGGTCCAGATGATGTTCTGCGCCGGATCTTTGATATCGCAGGTTTTGCAATGGACGCAGTTTTGCGCGTTTATGACGAATTTTGGTCCGGATTTGGCGGCTTCATCGTCATAAACCACTTCGTAGACGCCAGCGGGGCAATAAAGCCGCGCCGGTTCGCCATAGAGCGGCAGGTTTTGCGAAATCGGGATTGACGGATCACGCAATTTTAGGTGGCAGGGCTGATTTTCCTCATGATTAGTAGATGAGAGAAACACCGAGGAGAGCTTGTCAAAACTGATTCTGCCATCGGGCTTGGGATAGAGGATCGGCTTAACGTCTTTTAGCAATTTCAACGTCTGATAGTCAGCCTTGCCGTGGCTCAAAGTTCCGAAAAATGACAATCCGAACAGCTCATTGGTCCACATGTCCAGCCCGCCGAGCGCTATGCCGAGATAAGTGCCAAATTTAGACCACAGCGGCTTGACGTTGCGCACTTTTTTCAGGTCCGCGCCGATGGCACTGCCGCGCCAGGCGTTTTCATACTCAACCAGTTCATCATTGGCGCGCCCGGCTTTAAGTGCCACATCCAGATGTTCGGCGCAAAGCATGCCTGAAAGCACGGCATTGTGTGAACCCTTGATGCGCGGCACATTGACGAAACCAGCGGCGCAGCCCAGCAAAGCGCCGCCCGGAAAGCTCAGGCGCGGCACGGATTGATATCCGCCTTCGGTGATGGCGCGAGCGCCGTAGGACAGGCGCTTGCCACCCTCAAACAGTGGCGCAATGGCCGGATGGGTTTTGAAGCGCTGAAATTCGTCAAACGGCGACAAGGTCGGGTTGGTGTAGTTCAAATGCACGACAAAGCCGACGGAAACGAGATTTTCATCGAAATGATACAGGAAAGAGCCACCCCCGGTCGATCTGTCCAGCGGCCAGCCGAAAGAGTGTTGCACCAATCCAGGCTGATGCTTCTTGGGGTCGATCTGCCATAATTCTTTCAAGCCGATGCCGAATTTCGGCGGGTCACATGCGGCATCGAGCGCAAATTTCTTGATCAGTTCTTTGGAGAGAGAGCCGCGCGCGCCCTCGCCCATCAAGGTATATTTACCGCGAAGCTCCATGCCGCGGGTGAAGGCGCTGTTGGGCGTTCCATCTTTGCTGACGCCCATATCGCCGGTGGCGATGCCCAGAACCTCGCCTTTTTCGCCGTACAGGAGCTCAGCTGCCGCAAATCCGGGGTAAATCTCAACGCCCAAAGCCTCGGCTTGTTGGCCGAGATAGCGGACGACATTACCGAGCGAGCCAACAAAATTGCCGTGATTGTTCATCAGCTTCGGCATCAAGATATTTGGCAGACGGATGGAGCCTGAGTGGCCCAGAAAGTAAAACCGGTCGGCAGTCACCTGCGTTTTAAGCGGCTTGTCTTTGCGCCAATCCGGCAGAAGTCTATCAAGGCCGGAGGGATCAATGACCGCGCCCGACAAAATATGAGCCCCGACTTCCGAGCCTTTTTCCACCACGACGACGGTTGTGTCAGCATTTAACTGCTTCAGGCGGATAGCGGCGGCAAGACCAGCCGGGCCGGCCCCGACGATCACCACATCATATTCCATCGCCTCGCGGGCAGGTAGATTCTCGCTCATGCTCAACCCTCAAAATCGCTTTAGTTCATATGTAAACTAAATCGGGCAAAAATGCAATTTTCAGATGCCATGTTTGCCCTGTCTCGCGCGGGCAGACAAGACGTGCTAAGACGTTGTGATGACGGAAATGGACAAAATTTCGCACCTTGAAGAGTTGCAGGCGCTTATGGCCTTGCATCGTTGGTATGAGTCCATGGGCGTTGATGACGCGGTTTCCGATCTGCCACGCGATCATTTTGCAGAAAAACTCCTGCCACCGCCTGTTGAAGCGGTTTTCGAGCCGCCACTGCGCTCGGCCCCGGCTCAAATGATCGCGCCAATGCCTGAACCAAGAACACGACCGCAGGCGATGTCCGCCGCGAGCCTCAATCCGGATGTTGCGCTTGCTCAGGCGAAGTCATTGGCGCAAGGCGCGCAAAGTCTTGAAGAGCTGCGCACTGCGCTCGAAAACTATGATGGATGCTCGGTAAAGCGCGCGGCCATCCAGCTGGTTTTTGGCAGCGGCATCACACAGCCGGATGTGATGGTGATTGGTGAAACGCCCGATGGCGGCGATGATAAGAGCGGCACGCCGTTCAGCGGCCTGCGCGGCATATTTCTCAACCGGATGCTCGGCGCTATCGGCATGGAAAAGCGCGCTTATTCTGCGCATCTTGTGCCCTGGCGCCCGGCCGGAAATGCCATGCCGACCCCGCACGACATCGAGGCGTGTTTGCCTTTTATGCACAGGCATATCGCTTTGGTGCAGCCAAAATTGTTGATTTGCCTCGGGTGGACGGCGGGAAAGCTGGACATCGGCCGGGGCAGAGCCGAAGCCGGCACTGATTTGATCTACGCCCATGGCGGTCAGCACATCCGTGTCATTGTCTTGCCCGAGTTGACCGAATTAATGCGGTCCGGCGCGCGCAAAAAGAAAGCTTGGGATGTGCTGCGCGAACTTAAAAGCGTGGCTTGAAAGGGAAAAACCGTCTCATGGCTTTCGGTGACGGTGTGATCGCCATAATCATTACCGTCATGGTTCTGGAGCGGAAGTTTCGCGATTAATTGGAACCAATTACGCTCAAAGCCATTTTGCCAAAGCTCAGTTTGCCTGTTAGAAAGGCGCAAATGGATTTGAGAAACACGGGTTTGAGAAACACGGGTTTCAGACATACCTGCAACATGTTGGAGACGCACGATGGATTGGCAAGGCGGCCCGGTTTCGAATAATGTTGAAGACAGACGCGGCGGCGATGAAGGCGGCGGCGGCGGGATGATCTCAAGCTTCGGCGGCGGAGGCGGCCTCGGCATTGGTGCAATCATCATTCTCACCCTTATCGGCTGGGCAACGGGCATCAATCCGCAGCTGTTGATTGGCGGCGCGCAGGTTCTTACCGGCGCAGGCAATTCGAGCTATAGTCAGCCTCAGCAAACGACACGCTCTTCAAACGGTGCGCCAACAGATCAGATGGGGCGCTTTATCGCTTCCGTCCTTGGAGAGACAGAGGGCGTGTGGACAAAAATCCTGCCCGAGCAAGCCAATATCCAATACACCAAACCGACTTTGGTGCTGTTCTCCGGCCAGACACGTTCGGGCTGCGGCACTGCGCAATCGGCCATGGGCCCATTTTACTGCCCTAGCGATCAAAAGGTCTATCTCGACATGGCTTTCTTTAATGAGATGAAGGCCAAATACGGCGGTGGCGGTGATTTTGCCTATGCCTATGTGGTGGCGCATGAGGTTGGCCATCACGTTGAAAACCTGCTCGGCATCCTGCCTAAAATTCAGCAAATGCAAGATCAGGCCAGCTCGAAGGCGCAATCCAATGCTCTTTCGGTAAAAGTTGAACTGCTGGCGGACTGTTTTGCCGGTGTTTGGGCGGCCAACGCCAACCAGCAGTATAAGATTTTGCAACAGGGCGATGTGGAAACCGCAATCGCAACAGCGCAGGCTATCGGCGATGACAAGTTGCAGACAGCAGCGCGCGGATATGCCGTGCCGGATAGCTTCACGCATGGCTCGGCGGCGCAGCGCACGCAATGGCTGACGGTTGGCTTGCAGAGCGGGCAGATACAAGCCTGCTTGCCGCTACTGAAATAGTCGTTTTAAAGGGCCGAGGTGAGCGTCGCTTTTAAGCGGAGCGGCGCCTTTAGTCTGCGCCTTAAAGAATCGATGGTGAACGCGGCGGTGCCCGTTATGTGGTGCCGCGAAACGACCAACCCGCCGATGCGCGGATACAGTACATACCAAAGCGCCCGCAGAGACCAGCCTTGAGAGGCAATTGCAATCAACGCTGCTGGCGCTTCGCGAGCGCTGAGTGCGCGCTGCCAGAGTTCCTCGATAATTACCGAGCTCACCAGCATACCCGCTTCAAGGATGAGTATCCGCTCTGATTTTGCTGCTGCGAT
>JANXSV010000083.1 GCA_025356505.1 Methylovirgula sp. | reverse complement strand
TTGTAACCGCGCTAAGTCACTTGCATCATTTAGGTAATTTTACTTATTGATTCGATGTTTTTAGGTCTTTTTAATTGGCTAAACGTTTGTCCAAACGCCCGAACCGGAAACCTACGCAGCAGTATGGCTGCTTGGTTTGGCGTATCAATTTTGGTGGCGGTCCGGAAATATTATTGGTCACGTCGCGCGATACGGGCCGCTGGGTACTTCCCAAGGGCTGGCCCATGAAGGGAAAGCGCCCCTTTGAAGCCGCGCAGATTGAAGCGCTTGAAGAAGCGGGTGCGAAAGGTCAAATTTCAAAAAAGTCTATTGGCTCCTTTGATTATTTCAAACGGCAAGAGGCACATTTTGAGCTGTGCACGGTTAAGGTGTTCCCGCTGAGGTTTTTGGAGCAAAGTCCGACTTGGCGCGAGCATGGGCAAAGGTTTTCCCGCTGGATTGAGCCGGAACTTGCCGCAGAACTCGTGGAGGAGCCAGGATTAAAGACCATACTGCTGGACTTTCTGCGGCGGATCGAACGTCCAAAATTTCGCAAGCATCGCCAGACGAAAGCGCCGGAAGCGCGCGGCCTGCACCCTGCGCCTGAGGGTTAATTCACGGCCTCGGCGCTGTACCTGGCTATGAGCCCCGAACGCACCGCGACACGATACACTTTCAGGAAAACCCAAATGGAAGCAGCAAGGTACGCCAGCGCCATTGCGGAGGCTATGGCGAGGTTCTGGAGGGGCACCTCGCCGCCACCGATAATGCCGCGCATGGATTCGAAAACATAAGAGGGCGGCAAAATCCGGGCGATGGCTTGCATCCATAGCGGTAGAATGGACAGCGGATAAAACACGCAGACAAAAGGTGCCAAAATGGCCGGAATCGGCCAGATGAGCCATTCAGCTGACGGCCCGAGCCGCAAGACAAGCGCGCTGCCCAGAACGCCGAGCGCCATGCCAAATATAAAGAGCACCAATATGAACGGGATCAGCGCCGCTCCATAAGCGGCATACGACAGACCAAAGGCCAGCCATGCCAGCAGAACCATGGCCAGAAGACCTACGAGGCTCGTCCCGATACCGGTGACGACGAGGCCCGCGATATATTCGGTGACGCGCAGCGGCGTTGCGAAAAAGTTCAGGAAGTTTCTGGACCAGACATCCTCAAAAAAAGCCATTGTCACGCCTTGCATGACCCTTGTAAGGAAATCCCACAGCAGGACAGCGCCCAGCAAGGCCGGTACGAAATGGCCGCCTTGAGACGAAACGCTTCCGAGGTAAAGGCTGAAAAAGCCCCACAGAACAATGTCAATCATCACCCAGACGAACAGTGGCAACAGGCGCGTCGGGCTTCCTCGCAGGAGGTAATATTGCCGCAGAACCACGGCATATATACGGGCGACATTCATGGTGCATCTGCCGATTCGCGCGCGACATCAACGAACAGCGCCTCCAGTGTGGTAAAGCCGTGTGCTTGCGGGAGTGTCTTTGGATCTCCCTGCAATAGGATTTTGCCGTGGGACATGAGCAAAATGCGGTCGCAGACTTCTTCAACTTCGTACATATTGTGGCTGGTCCAGAGCACGGCCCCGTGCTCGGCAGCGGTAAAATCGCGAATATAGCCGCGTATGCCCTGCGCTGTCGAAGGATCTATCGAGGCGGTAGGTTCATCCAAAAGCAGCACTGTAGGCCGGTTCAGCATGGCTTTTGCCAGCGAGACACGGCTCTGCTCGCCGGAAGACAGCAGGCCGCATCGTGTGTCTGCGAAGGCGTCAAGCTCATATTGCGCCAACAGAGCATCAATGCGCTGTTCAAGCTTAGGGACATTGTAGATGAGACCAAAGATACGCAGGTTTTGCCGCACGGTGAGATTGCCGGGCAAAGGCGCATAGACGGCGGCAAAATTGGTTTTTGCGAGCGCGCGCTGACGGTCTTTAGCGACATCAAATCCGTTGAGGGCCACGGTGCCTGACGTTGGCTCAAGCACGCCCAAGATCATGTTTATGGTTGTGCTCTTGCCTGCGCCATTGAGACCAAGCAGACCGACAATTTCCCCGCGCTCAACGGCGAAAGTAAGATTGTCGACCGCCAGCACATTTGCATAGCGCTTGGTGAGATTTTTAACGTCGAGCGGGGGCTTAAGATTTTGGGTCAAACGCCGTTATTCTGCTGCATTGGCGAGAGCGGGCTTGGGATGAGGCTCAGATACTGCCGTCCGCTCCGGTTCTTCGGGGGCATCTGTCGGGCCGATGAAGCGCCCGAACACCCACCAGAGGCCGTTGCCCAAAGAATCCATGATTGTGAACACGGCGGGCACGAACACCAAGGACAAGACTGTCGAAACCAGCAAACCGCCAATAACGCCGATTGCCATGGGTGCGCGGAACTCACCGCCATCGCCGAGCGCAAGAGCAGACGGGAACATGCCAGCGCCCATTGCGATTGTCGTCATGACAATAGGGCGCGCGCGTTTGCGGCCTGCATCGATAATAGCCTCAGTGCGCCCAATGCCTTTCGCCATTTCTTCGATGGCGAAATCCACAAGCATGATGGCGTTTTTCGTGACGATACCGATCAGCATCAAAATCCCGATGACGACAGGCATAGACAGGGATTTGCCGGTAATGAGAAGAGCGAGCACCACGCCACCAATGGATAGAGGCAGCGAGAATAAAATAGTGACCGGCTGAAGCACGCTCGCGAACAGCAATACGAGCACCCCGAACACCATCATCAGGCCCGCACCCATAGCTGTGGCAAATCCGGCAAAAACCTCCCCTTGAACCTCTGCATCACCGGTTTGTTTGATTTCGATATCTGGGAGGAGGTTACGGGTTTTGCGCTCGGCATTCTCATCGAGAAGTTTTTTGGCGACGGGCAGCGCATAGACCTTATCAAGAGCGCTTCCCAGTGGCGTATTGCCCACAAGATCTGCTTCCACCGCGACACGGCGCGTGCGGTCGTAGCGACCGATGGATGTTGGACCTTGTGCAAACTCAACGTCGGCAACGGTTGACAGAGGCACAGTGCTGCCGCGTCCGGTGCCGACTTTGAGATTTTCCAACACGTTCATGTCGGTGCGGGCTTTGTCGATGAGCTGAACGCGGATCGGTATCTGCCTGTCTCCGATGGTGTATTTCGCCAGATTGGACGAAACGTCACCAATGGTCGCAATGCGGATAGTCTGGGAAATTGTGTCCGTAGAAACACCTAAATCCGCAGCCAAGCCGGGTTTTGGAACGACATGAATTTCCGGACGGTCGAGCGGCGCTGTCGACACAGGATTTGCAATGAAAGACGGGATTGTTTTCATTTCGCTCTGCAACTGCGCCGCCACATCTGCGATACGCGCGTTGTCATTGCCGGCGATGATGAGTGAAAGCCCACGTTGGCCATTTCCCTGAATGCCCCAGAAGCGAAGATCCGGTGTTTCCGCCAGAAGATGCCCGATCTCGTTTTCGAGCTCCTTTTGGGATTTGACCCGCTTGGTTTTGTGAACTAACCGGATGGTCAACGTTGCTTTGCGAATTTCATTGCCGCCTGAAATTACATAGCCGCCGTTGACGAAAACGCTTTCAACCTCCGGCATTTTTTTCAGCCGGGCAGTGATGTCATCAGCAACGCTTTGCGTGTCTGCAAGGCGGAAGCCAGGCGGAAGCTCCGCCGCAAACAGCAATCGTGCTTCATCTCCGGCGGGTATGAAGCCCTTTTCCAGAAAGCCGGTGGACCAGATGGACACGGCGAAAAGCGCCAAGCCGACAATCAGCGTCAGCCAGCGATGACGGACGGAAAAACTCACCACGCCCGTATATGAGCGCATGATGAAGCCGTCTTCTTGATGTTTCGGCTCATCATGGGCCTTCAGGAAGTAGGCGGTTAGCATCGGCGTGATAAGACGCGCTGTTAGCAGCGAGAAAAACACTGCGATAGCGACTGTAAGGCCGAATTGTTTGAAATATTGCCCGGCGATGCCGCCCATGAAACTGACCGGAGCGAATACCGCCATGATTGTCAAAGAAATGGCAATAACGGCTAGACCTATTTCGTCTGCAGCTTCTAGCGAGGCATTATAGGCGGATTTGCCCATGTGCATGTGGCGGACAATGTTCTCAATTTCGACGATAGCGTCGTCAACCAGAACACCCGTGGCCAGAGTAATGCCGAGCAAACTCACGAGATTAAGCGAAAAACCGAGCTGACCCATCGCCCAAAAGGTTGGAATGGCAGAAAGCGGCAGGGCAACGGCAGAAATAAGCGTCGCGCGCCAATCACGCAGGAACAAAAACACGACCAGAACCGAGAGGGCGGCGCCCTCCAACAATCCTTCCATCGCCGAATTGTAGTTGCCGACCGTATAGTCCACGGAGGAATCGATCAGATCGATTTTGAAGTCGGGGTTTTCTTTTATGAGTTCGGCGACTTTGGCCTTGGTCAGATCCGAAACACGGGCGTCGCTTTCACCTTTGGAGCGAAATACCCCGAAACCGACAACCGGCTTGCCGTCGAGGCGCGCAAATGTGCGGGGTTCCTCGAACATATCTGTCACTGTGCCGAGCTCGGACAATTTTACATTGCGGTTTCCAGGCAGCGCGATGATGGTGTTGGCCAGATCGTCCATAGAGTGGGCACCAGCCAACGTGCGTATGGCCTGCTCGTTGCCGCCAACTTCACTGCGCCCGCCAGCAACATCGACGTTGGTGGCATGGAGCTGCTTGTTGACGTCCGCAGAGGTGACGCCCAGAGCATTAAGCTTATCCGGATCAAGCGAAACCCGGATTTCGCGCAGCACGCCACCAACGCGCGACACTGACGCAACACCGCGCACGCCTTGCAGCTTTCGCGTGACCACATCATCGATGTACCAGGAAATTTCCTCGGAATTGCGGACAGGATTGCTCACCGCAAAGGTCAGAATGGCCGCGCCCTCAATTTGAACACGCTGCGTGATCGGCTCGTTGATGTTGGCAGGAAGATCGCTGCGAATTTTGCTGACGGCGTCTTTAACGTCGTTGACCGCACGGTCGGTGTTGGTCTCCAGAAGGAATTCAACAACCGTTTGCGAGGTGCTGTCCGTGATTGTGGAGGTGATGTGTTTCACCCCGGAGACACCAGCGATGGAGTCCTCAACCTTTTTTGTGACCTGCGTCTCAAGTTCGGCAGGTGCGGCGCCGGGCTGGGTGATCAGTACCGAAACAATCGGTACGTCGATATTTGGAAACCGCGTGATCGGCAAATTTCGAAACGAAATGGTGCCTATCACCAGTAATACAGTGAACAGAACCAAGGCAGGGATAGGCTTGCGTATGGACCAGGCCGAGACATTTATTCTCATTGAACTGCTCCTTGCGCATTGTTTTGGGCAAGCGGGGGTGCCTCAACGGGCGATATGGCGTCACCGGAGCGCAAAAACGCTCCCGCTCGCTCGATGATTGTTTCACCGGCGGTGAGTCCGGAGGTGATTTCAACCCGCCCGTCGACCATAAGTCCTAGCGTTACTTTCTTTGTTGTCACATGGCCATCGGACACCGTCTGTAACACTGCGTCACCGGCGTCATAGAGCACGGCAGCTGCAGGAACCGAAAGCACGCTGCGGCGCGCAAGTTCTATCGTTCCACGGGCGAATGCGCCGATATGAATACGCGCGTCTTCCGGCAGAGAAATGCGCACTTTGCCGAGGCGGGTGGCCTTATCGACCTCCGGCAGGACGCGTCTGACTTTGCCTGTGAGGGCTACATCTTCGCCAACTATTACTTGCGCTGACTGGTCCGGCTTGACTTTGGACAGACGAAGTTCCGGAACATCAGCCTCGAGCTCAACGATCCCATTTGTGGCCAAACGAAACATCGGATCTGCTGAAGCTGAAGCAATTGCGCCCAAACGCGCGGCGCGGCGCGTGACGGTTCCGTCAACAGGAGCCACAACTTCTGTCCGGCTGAGCCGAACCAACAGCTCATTGCGCTGGGCCTCTTTCGAGGTTTTATCAGCCTTGGCCAGAATAAGTCCGGACCTGGCAGACGCCAGTCTTGCTTCATTACTGCGCTGATCAGACTGGCGTTGCTCAAGCACTGCGCTCGTGCCGGCACCCATCTTCAAAAGGTCCTGAGCGCGCGCGAGCGCAGGGCTGGAGAGCGCGATAGCAGCTTCCGCCTGCGTGACGTTACTGGCTGCCTGTGCGATTGAAGCATCTGCAACGGCCAAAGTTGCATTCCACTGCGCCAATTGCGCATCGAGCGTTGCACGGTTGAGGCGCGCCAAAACCTGACCCTTGGTGACTTTATCGCCCTCATCGACCAATATTTCAATGATCTGCAAGCTTTCAACTTGGGGGCTAATCAAGACTTCTTCCTGAGCGATAAACGTGCCGACAACATCAATTTTTTCAATGAACTGCGCAGGCGTAACCTTCGAGACAGTTACCCTTGGCGCAGCAACAGGAGCCTCCGCCGGCTTATCCGCGGCAGACAACTGCGACGCCGCTAAAGGGCTCAAAACGATGAGGCCAAGGAGCGGCAACCTGATGAATTTGATACGGGAAATCATTGCTCTGGCCTTTGGTGGTTCAGGTTATGTTGGATATGCGCCAAGTCCGCTCCAATTCAAGCTTAGGAAAAAACGGATATGGAAAAAACAGGTGTTGGTGATGGTTCGGTAACAGAGGTGGTTACGAGAGACGCCTCAGGGCTGCTTGCTTGCGCCGGAAAAATTGCATGTGCCGGGACATTTGCCTGCACATTGCGCATGACTTCCAGCAATTCGGCGGCGACATGGCTCTGGTCAAACGACGGGTCCATCGCCTTGCGTAGCATCAGGCCATCAATAATCACCGGCATCAGCAAGGCGAGACGTTGCAGTACCTGATGGGGAAGCGGATTTTGCGCATAACGGGCGCGCTCAAAATGCGAAAGCATTTTGAGTTTTATGGCTTCATCAATGCGCTGGATGATATGCCTCAGTTCCGAATTACGGGTCGATTCTGCAACAATTTCCAGTAGAAACGATGTTTTTTCCGGCGTTTGCTCGCTGATGCAACTGCTTATCATCGCTTCGAGGCCTGTGATGAAATCTCCCGAATTGTCCAACTGATTGAAGCGTTCGAGGATCCGCTCCTGTTCAAGGGCGGCTAGACCGGCAATGAGCGCCTCTTTCGAGCGAAAATAGATGTAAATGGCACCGGCGCTAACGCTGGCCTCCTTGCAAATGTCTTGCATGGTCGTTTTGTGGAAGCCGGTGCGCAGAAAACAACGTTCCGCTGCCGCCAGAATCGCGTTCTGTCGCTGGCTCTGCTGTTGTTTTGTGAGCTTTGGCATGGCTTGGCGCTTAAAACGAATGAATGTTCGTTTTTTATAATTTGTGCGCTGCAATGTCAACGGCGAAATATGCCGCATGCAAAAGCGCCGCTCGATGGCCCGCGCGGCGATTTTGATATTCAGGGGTGACCGAGCTTTTACACTGATACTTTAACTGTCTTGCCCATTTTGGCCGACTCAAAAGCCGCATCTGCCAGCTCCAGAGCCTTTAGCCCGTCCGCTCCGTTTGGCGATATGGCTCCGCCTGACTCGATAGCTTTGACAAAGCTCGTCAGCTCCGTGCGATAGGCTGATGCATATCGCTCCATAAAAAAGTCGAGCAATGGGGCCGAGCGGTAACCCGCGCCATTGCCCATAGTTACGGTGTTGGTGTGCATGTTTCCAGCGGAGAGGACGCCCTTTTCCCCGTGGACTTCGATGCGTTGATCGTACCCGTACGTGGCGCGGCGCGAGTTGGTGATGACCGCGATCTTTCCTGACTTGCTTTGCAAAGTTGCAACGGCTGTGTCCACGTCGCCGGCTTTGCCGATTTCGGCGTCGACCAAAACTGCTGCTGTGGCCGAGACGGAAACGATTTCGTCATTCAATAAAAAGCGCGCCATGTCGAAATCGTGGATCATCATGTCCCGAAACAGGCCTCCCGAACGCTTGATGTAATCGATCGGTGGAGGACCAGGATCGCGAGATGTTATTTGCACCAGTTCGACTTTACCGATTTCACCAGCGTCGATGCGCTCGCGTACCTGCGCGAAATGCGTATCGAAGCGGCGGTTGAAACCGATCATGAGCTTAGTGTTATGGTCTGCAACCAACTTGAGGCATTCCCTGACACGCGCGGCAGACAGATCTATCGGCTTTTCACAGAAAATCGCTTTGCCTGCGAGGGCTGCCTGCTCGATCTGGTCAGCATGCATGTCGGTGGGCGTGCAAATAAGAACAGCGTCGATCGATTTATCGGCGAGGATGTCTGCGACCGAAGCGCGGCGTGCGCCCGACATTTTCACAATCGCATCAGCGGCAGCCTCCACCGGATCAAAGACGGCTGCCAGCCTGGTACCCGGTATTCCTATCAGGGCAGTCGCATGCGTTTTGCCGATTCGGCCAGCGCCCAGAAGGCCAAAGTTAATTGTCATGATGCGAAGCTTTCGGGTTGGGTGCAGACACTTTTTATACCTACACCCTGTATCGATTAAGACTTCAGCATTTTCAACTTCGAAATGCCGGTGTGCAGAATTCCATGCATGCGCACGCTACCTGAAACACATTTTGGCTTGGAACAGATTTTGGCTTGGAACAGACTTTATAAGTGAAAGGCGCGTCTGGCGCGCGGCACGAGGGCGTGCGATGTGGCAAGCGAGCGACAAGACAGCAGCACCAAAAAAAGCGCACGCAGACGCGCAGCGTGAATCACGTCTCCACCCGCGAACGCATCAGGACATTCAAGCGTCAGTTGTCCACCGAGCAACCGACAGGCGCTCTAAGGTATCTGATGCGTGCCGTTGAGACCTCAAGGCGAAGCGGCGCAGATAGGACCGGATTTCGGTTTTGTTCATGCCAAGATCGCGCATGATAGAAATGGACTGCCTCAGCTTGAACGGGCTGGACGGACGTAGATCTGATTTTGGTTTTAGACCCGGACTTTCGACCGGTCCCTTTACGATTCCATGCATGGTTCAGACTCCCTGTCCTGAATGAAGCGCAGAATATAAATGTGCAGTTTTGAAGGTGTCATGGCCAATTTTATAGCCTTGAGCAAAGTATTCACCCGCCCTAAAATCAGCGCAAGCATTAGTTTTCTTGTTAGCGCGAACAGCTGCGGAAATAGTTGCTGATAGATTAGGCAGCGTAGAGCCCTGCCTAATCTCCTTGCAGGGATCGTTATTTCAGCTGTTTGAGTTTTTCGAGGCTGGCCTCATCGCCAAGATCGGCAGGCTTGCGATAATATTTTCTGGCTTCAATCAAATCCACTTTGCCAAAAAATCCATATTCATAGCCTCTTGCCAGTGTTGCGAGTGCCGCAGTCTGGCCTGCGGTTGCAGCCTTTTCGATGAGCTTTTTACCATCGGCAACATCCTTTGGACCGCCGGTGCCCATGACCTTCATCACACCCAGACTGCTCAAAGCGTCGTCCGCTCCCAGATCAACCGCACGCTGGTAGTAGCTTCGTGCCTTGACCTCGTCTTTGGGCATCAATTCACCGTGTTGGTGCCAAGCCGCCGTTCAGCGGACAACACATTTGCTACCAATGTGAGTTGGACTTCAAGTTCGGTCAATTTCGAACTCTGCGACCAAAATAGTTTCGCAGCGGCTGAATATCCTTCATATTGGCCTATGGCTTCAGCAAAACTCTTGAACAAGACGGCCCTGATTACTGGCGGCTCCCGCGGGATAGGGCGTGCCGTGGCAATTCGGTATGCTGCCGAGGGTGCAGCGCTAATCATCAACCATTTGAACGATGCGGGTGGCGCGCAGGCCACGCTCGAAATGCTCAACCAGACCAGCGCTGAGGCTGGTTTCGATGTCAAACATCACGCTCTTGAGGCCGATATGGCAAGCGAGCACGCGATTAACGCGATGTTCGATAATATTCCGCATTTGGATATTTTGGTAAACAACGCCGGGATGCAATTAAAAACGCCAGGGCACGATTTTGAGTCGGCAGGATTTAATCAGGTTTTGGCGGTGGATTTGATCGGGCCTGCATTTTGCGCGCGCCGCGCCCTACAGCTTTTTCTTGCACAGGGCGGTGGTACGATCATCAACACAACGAGCGCGCAAGAGATCATTCCGAAGCCTGAGTTTCTGGCTTATTCTATCGCGAAAGGCGGGCTTGGTAACCTCACGCGGACACTGGCGCTTGAGTATGCGGATAAAAATATCCGGGTAAATGCAGTTGGCCCGGGCGCAGTGATAACTGAGATGAACGCAAGCTGGGCAAATGATCCTGCAGCACGGGCGCGTGTGGAGAGCCATATTCCTATGGGCCGTGCCGCGCGCGTTGAAGATATTGCCGGAATTTATGTCTTTCTTGCCAGCGACGATGCCGCCTATATTACAGGACAAACCATTTTCGCGTGTGGCGGGCTTACTCTCTATGCGGATTTCAAACAGAATTGGGCAAGTTAGATGAAAATATCCCTCATCCAGATGAATTCAATTTCCGACAAGGCAGCCAATATTTTGCAGGCGAGCAGACTGATCGAGGACGCTGTGCGCGATGAAAAGCCCGACTGGGTGCTTCTTCCGGAAACATTCGATTGGGCTGGAGGTTCCGCGGCGGACAAGCAAGCCGTGGCCGAAGAAATACCCGGCGGGCCAGCCTATAGCGCTATGCAGGCTCTGGCCAAAAAGCATGGCATTTTCATTCATGCCGGCTCCATCCTTGAGAAGCGCATGGGCGAGACACGTCTGTCCAACACGACTGTGGTGTTCAATCGTGCGGGTGAGGAAATTGCCAAATATAGCAAAATTCATTTGTTTGATGTCACTGCGCCAGACGGGCACGAATATAAGGAAAGCAACGCCATAGCGCCGGGTAATGCCGTGGTCACCTATGATGTTGAAGGCGTTAAAGTGGGCTGTGCCATTTGCTATGATCTACGATTTGCCGACCTGTTTTTGGCCCTTGCGGAACAAGGAGCTGACCTGATTGCTTTGCCTGCCGCCTTCACTCTGGCTACCGGAAAAGACCATTGGGAGGTGTTATGCCGCGCAAGAGCAATTGAAACGCAGACCTATTTTGCCGCC
>JANXSV010000080.1 GCA_025356505.1 Methylovirgula sp. | reverse complement strand
CAAAATCACCTTCACCGGCTCAACCGCAATCGGCAAGCTGCTGGTGGAGCAAAGCGCCAAGACATTGAAGAAAGTGTCGATGGAGCTGGGCGGCAATGCGCCGTTTATCGTGTTTGATGACGCGGATGTGGACCGCGCGGTGGAAGGGTCGATTATCGCCAAATTCCGCAATTCCGGCCAGACCTGTGTGTGTACCAACCGGTTTTTGGTGCAGGCAGGCATCCACGACGTTTTTGTTGAGAAGCTGAGCGCCGCGGTCAATGCTCTCAAGGTCGGGAACGGGCTTGAACACGGCGTGGAACAAGGCCCGCTGATCGATATGCGCGCTGTGGCAAAAATCGAGGCGCATATCAGCGATGCTGTTGCCAAAGGCGGAAAGGTTGTCGCGGGCGGCAAGCGGCACGCTCTTGGAGGATCGTTTTTTCAGCCGACTGTGCTGACTGGCGCATTGAGCACGATGAGCGTGGCGCGGGAGGAAACATTCGCGCCGCTTGCTCCGGTGTTTAAATTTGAAACCGAAGCGCAGGCCATTGCGATGGCCAATGACACGAACTATGGCCTCGCGTCGTATTTTTACACCAAGGACCTGGGGCGCACCTTCCGCGTTGCCGAGGCGCTGAAATACGGCATGGTGGGCGTCAATGAGGGGCTGATTACCACGGAAGTTGCGCCTTTCGGCGGCGTCAAAGAATCCGGCATGGGCAAAGAGGGCTCAAAATATGGCCTCGATGATTACATCAGCGCCAAATATGTCTGCATCGGCGGGCTGGACTGAACGCGCTGATTTCGGCTGGCTTTATATCGGCATTTTATCGCGCGGGATGATTGCGCCGGGGTAGCGGATTACGGTGGCTGCCAAGGTGTTGCCATCCTGCGCGGCTTCAAAGGGAGATTTTTGCGACAGCCGTGCCGCGATATATCCGGCCGCAAATGAATCGCCTGCCGCGGTGGTATCGACGATATCTGTGACTGGAACGGTGGCAACCTCCAAGATGGCGCCATTGGTTTTGACTAGGGTGGGGCTTGCGCCGCGCTTGATGACAAGTTCGGGTGCGGGCAGGGCCAGCGCCGCGTCGAGAGCTGCCGATTCGGCAAGATCAAGGCGCTCGGCCTCATCGCTAAGCGTGACCAGCGCCATGGAGCAGAGCGAGAAAGCCTCGGTGTAGGCTTGCGCGCTTTGCGCTTTTTCAGCCCAGAGGCGGGCACGGTAATTATTGTCGAAAATGATGGTCTTGCCGCGTTTGCGCAACTGCTGCATCAGCGCAAACAGGCGCGAACGGGCGTTTGGCGGCAATATGGCAAGGCTGATGCCGCTGAGGTAGAAAACGTCAATCGCATCGATCTGGTCTTCAAGCGGGGATGTTGCGGCATCAAAATAGCGGCGCGCGGCGGCATGGGCGCGCCAATAGGAGAAGGTGCGCTCGCCGCCAGCGTCCACCTGTATGGTGTATAGGCCGGGCAATTCGCCTTTGAGGCGGGTGACGAAACGGGTGTCGATCGTTTCATTATGCCACGCTTGCAGCATTGCACCGCTATAGGCCGCGTCATCTCCCAGCGCCGTCGCATAACAAATATTGAGCTTGCCGCGCGCCAAGCGGGCGAGATAGGTCGCGGTATTGAGCGTATCGCCGCTGAAACTCAGATGCATCGTATTGGCACCCGTGGCGCGCAGCTCGATCATGCATTCGCCGAAGCAGACCACATTCAACATTTTCTATCCTGAGTTCGGGTGACTTGATCACGCTGTAAACACTGCAACGTGATTTTGCGCCAGCGCGATGTGACAAAACATTTTTGCATTCCGGGCTTATAAAGCTAGGATTATTTATCAAAGGGGGATGCGATGAGCCAGGACAACACTGCAATAATCGAGGACCGTGTGGCCGCCGCGGTTGAGCATGTGGTCATTATTGGCGCTGGCCATGCCGGAGCGCAAGTCGCTGCCAGCCTGAGGCAGGACGGATATTCGGGCGAATTGGTTCTGGTCAGCGATGAGGCGGATGTGCCCTACCACAAACCGCCCCTGTCCAAAGCCTTTTTGAAGTCCCCTGATGCGGAACTACAGCTGTTGCGCGCCGAAGATTTTTACGCCCAGAATAATATCACCCGAAAGCATGGCCGTGTCGCGAGGCTTGATCCGGCTTCAGCACAGGTTGCGTTCGAAGATGGAACATCGCTCGCCTACGGCAGGCTTGTGTTGGCAACCGGCGCGCGGCCTCGCCTCAGTACATTGCCCGGCGCAGAACTGCAGGGTGTTATGCCGCTTCGCACGCAGGATGACGCCCTAAATCTGCGCGCCCATATTGCAAAAGTGATCGATGTGGTGGTGTTGGGCGGAGGCTTCATAGGTATGGAAGCCGCCTTCACACTGGCGGGTCTGGGCAAAAATGTGACGATTGTTGAATTTGCGCCGCGCATTTTAAACCGCGCTGTGTCTCAGATCGTCTCCGACCATATGAGTGCGCTTGCGGGAGCAAAGGGCATATCGGTCAAAGTAAACACGGCCCTGAAGCAGATTGGCGGCGCAGATGGAGCCGTGACTCATGTTGAGACGGCCTCTGGCGAAGTGATAAAAGCGCAAATGGTGGTGCTTGGCATCGGCGTTGTGCCCAATATGGAACTGGCGCAAGAGGCTGGCCTGACCTGCGGCAATGGTGTTCTGGTGGATTTGCAGATGCGCACCAGCGACCCGAAGATTTTTGCCGTCGGCGATGTTGTGGCCTACGACCACTGGCTGGCTGAGCGCGTGGTGCGGCTTGAGTCGGTCCAGAATGCGACCGATCAGGCCAAGCTTGCGGCGCGGGCGCTCATGGGTCACGATGAGACATATCGTAATGTGCCGTGGTTCTGGTCCGATCAGGGCGACGCAAAGCTGCAAATGGCGGGGCTTTCCTTCGATGCCGATGATTTCGTGACGCGCGGGGAAAAGGCGAGCGGGGCATTTTCCGTCTATCATTATCGCAAGGGCAAGCTCATCGCGGTTGATTCTGTCAATAAGGGCGCTGACCATATGGTGGCGCGGCGCTTGCTGGCAGGAGGAATTTCACCGCCTCCGCATGTGGTCGCGGACCTCACGCAAGATTTGAAAGCCCTGATTTAGCCCAAGCATAGCGCCAGCGGGTGCGAATTGTGATTGCCTGATGCGTTGCCGCGCCCTATTTTGTCTCTTGGATAGTTTTCAAGGGATAAAATATGAGCGGCCCAAAGGAAATAAGTTTGCAGGATTTGAAGGCCGGCGTGGCCGATGGTTCTGTTGTCGTGGTCGATGTGCGTGAAGCCATCGAGTGGGATGCGGGCCACATGCCGCAGGCGCTGTTTAATCCACTTTCCGCTTTTGATGTCGGCATGTTGCCCAAGGGCGTGCGGGTGGTTTTATCCTGCCGCTCCGGCAGCCGGTCAAAGACAGCCTTTGCCATGGCTCAATCGGCAGGACGCACAGACGTGGATACGCATTTCGCACCCGGATTTAATGGCTGGGTTGCGGCGGGCGAGCCGGTCGAAATTTAACATCAGGATAAGCCTATGAAAGTGATGAAATTTGGCATCGGTCAGCCGATGCGCCGGGTGGAAGATCTGCGTTTTATCACCGGAAAAGGCCAATATACTGACGATATCCAGCCCAAGCGGGCGACATTCGCCTATGTATTGCGCAGTCCTCATGCCCATGCGCGGTTCAAAATAAGTGATACGGCGGCTGCGCGCGCAGCGCCCGGAGTCTTGCTGGTTTTGACAGCATCCGACCTTGCGCATCTCGGGACAATTCCTTGCAACGGTGTCCCCGATGATGTTGACATGGTGCTGCCGGATTACCCGGTGCTGGCGCGTGATATTGTCCGGCATGTGGGCGATGCGGTGGCGCTTGTCGTTGCTGAAACGCTGGCTGAGGCGCGTGAGGCGGCAGAACTGCTTGAAGTGACTTATAGTTCCTTGCCGGCGGCGTCAGGCATCACCGCCGCGATGGCTGTTGGCGCGCCGCAGGTGTGGCCGGACGTACCCGGCAACGTCGGCTATGATACGTCCATGGGCGATGCGGTTAAAACTGAAGCCGCTTTTGCGAAGGCGGCCAAAGTCGTCAGCATTGACGTGGTGAATAACCGCGTTGTTGCTAATTATATGGAAACCCGCGCTGCCATCGGCGAATATGACGCCAAGCGCGATGTTTTCACCCTGACGACAGGCTCGCAGGGCGTGCACGGTATTCGCAAAACGGTGGCGCAAACCATCCTGAAAATTGACACGCTGAAGCTGCATGTGAAAACGCCGGACGTCGGCGGCGGTTTCGGCACCAAAGGCTTTGTCTATCGTGAATATCCGCTGGTGTTAGAGGCGGCGAAGCGCATCGGCCGCCCGGTGAAATGGGTGGCGGATCGCTCGGAGCATTTCGTGTCCGATGCGCAGGGGCGGGACAATATCACGACCGCGCACATGGCGCTGGACGCGCGCGGTCGGTTTCTGGCGATGAAGGTCGATATTTTGGGCGGCGTTGGAGCCTATCTTTCCGCCTTTGCACCCTACGTGCCGTGGCTTGGCATGAGCATGGCAACCGGATGCTATGATATTGGCAGCTTTTTTGGACGCACGCGCATCGTCTATTCGCATACAGTGCCGGTGGACGCCTATCGCGGCGCGGGCAGACCTGAGGCGGCCTATGTGCTGGAGCGGCTGGTGGACGCCTGCGCCCGCGAGATGAAGATGCCGCCGGAGAAAATCCGGGCGCTGAATTTTGTCACGCCGAAGCAGATGCCTTACGAGACGTTGACCAACCGCACCTATGATGTTGGCGATTTTGCCGGAGCGCTGAAGGCAGCGCTGGCGAAGGCGGACTATGCCGGATTTTCGAAGCGGGCCAAGCTGGCGAGTAAGGCTGGAAAGCTCCGCGGTATCGGCATCGCGTCCTACATCGAATGCACCGCATGGGGCGATGGCGAGGAAGGTTCGGTTGAGCTTAGGCCGGACGGTACATTTTTGATGCGTGTCGGCACGCAATCAAACGGGCAGGGCCATGAAACAGCCTATGCGCAGGTGGTTGCGCACTATCTTGACGTGCCGCTGGAGCGAATTGCGTTGATACAGGGCGATTCGGTTCAGGTCCCGACCGGCAATGGCACGGGCGGATCGCGGTCAATTCCGGTGGGTGCGGCGATGTTGACGCGTGCGAGTGTCATTCTGGTAAAGCAACTCAAAGATCTTGCCTCTGATATTCTCGAAACGGCGGTCACAGATCTTGAGATCGAGGATGGTGCCATCCGGGTTGCCGGAACAGACCGGCAGGTGACTTATGGCCAAATCGCGGCATCTCCCAAAGCCAGCAAGGCCAAATTGAAAGCCACGGCCGAATTTGTGCCGCCCGAGGCCACCTATCCCAATGGCACGCATATTTGCGAGGTGGAGATTGACCCTCAGACCGGCGAAACCAGTGTGGTCGGATATCATCTTGTCGATGATTTTGGCATGACGCTCAATCCGCTGTTGCTCGCCGGTCAGGTGCACGGCGGTATCGGCCAGGGTATTGGTCAGGCGCTGATGGAAAACACGGTTTTTGACGGCGAAGGCCAGTTGATTTCCGCGAGCCTGATGGACTATGCCCTTCCGCGCGCGGATCATCTGCCAAGCTATGATTTTGAAACGCGCAATGTGCCCTCGACCACAAATCCGATGGGGCTGAAGGGCGCTGGCGAGGCCGGATCGATTGGGTCAAGCCCTGCGGTGATGAATGCCGTGATTGACGCGCTCTACCGTGGCTATGGCATCACAACGCTGGACATGCCGGCAACGCCCCACAAGATTTTTGAGGCGATCAGGGATGCGGGAGGTTATCGCTGAAGACGTTTCGGCGGGAGACACTCACCCGCTGACAGTCTCAACCGGCGCCGCGGGTAAAGCCAGAGTGCCGCTTCGACGCGCGTTTTGCAGATTGTCGAGAAACTGCCGCGCGCTGTTGTCCCACGTGTAGGTGTTGGCGAGATCCAGCGCGAATTGGCGGGGAATTTGCAAAGCCTTCAAACAGGCCTCTTGCAGGTTTTCGCTTAAATATCCGGCGTTGGTGCCGCCGATGACATCTAAGGGGCCCGGCACCGGAAAGGCGGCCACTGGCAGGCCGCTGGCCAGGGCCTCCAAAAGCACAATTCCGAAGGTGTCGGTACGGCTTGGGAAGCAAAACACATCGGCGCTGGCGTAAATTTGTGCGAGGTCTTCGCCGGATTTGACGCCGAGGAACTTGGCATTGCCATATTGCGCTTCGAGCGTTTTGCGGGCCGGGCCATCGCCGACGACAATTTTGGTGCCGGGAAGGTCGAGTTTGAGAAAGGCCTCGATGTTCTTTTCCACCGCGACGCGGCCGACATAGAGAAATATCGGTTTCGTGCTTTTTGGCACTCCAGGGCGAGGGTGGAACAAGGATCGGTCAACGCCGCGCGACCAGCGCATGATGCGGTTAAATCCGCGCGCTTTGAGCTCATTTTCGACGCTCATGGTGGATACAAAAGTCCCTATGCCGCCATTGTGGAAACGCCGGAGCAAGGCGTAGGTCCAGTTCATGGGAAAGGGCGCGCGCGCGGCAATATATTCGGGAAAGCGCGTGTGGTAGCTTGTGGTATAGGGGCGTTTTGATTTCAGACAATAGCGCCGGGTGGCGAGGCCGATCGGCCCTTCGGTGGCGATATGAATAAATTCCGCGCCGGATTTTTCTATCAGCTTCCCGATCATGCCGGATGTAACCAAGCTGATGCGGATGTCCGGATAGGTGGGCATCGGCAGTGTTTTGAACAGCTGCGGTGTGATGAAGGTGAACGTCGCGCCGTGAGCCTCTGCCGCGCGCGACATGTTCAGCAGGCTTTGCACCACGCCGTTAACCTGCGGAAGCCATGCGTCGGTTGCGATCAGAATGTGCATTGTGTGAACAAACTCAAGCGGCGTGTACTGTCGCGCCGGGGAGGGAGATTGGCGTGGGCTCAGCGACGGCAATATCATCCCGCCGCGTCTCCATCCAATGCAGAATTTCCATTCGGCCATCGGCATGTTCGGCTATGGCGGTGCAGGATTCGACAAAATCGCCGGTGTTTATATACGTTATGCCCTCAATATCGCGGATGGTTGCGTGGTGGATGTGGCCGCAGATGATGCCATCGGTCCCATATTTGCGGGCTTCTTCGGCTAGAGCCACCTCAAAAGAGCCGATGAAATTCACTGCTTTCTTGACCTTCAGTTTTGCCCACGCCGAGAATGACCAATAGGGGAAGCCGAGTTTGCGACGGAAAAAATTGTACTGGGTGTTGAGAAATATCGCCAAATCATAGGCCCAATCGCCAAGATAGGCCAGCCATTTGGCATTGCGCACCACAAGATCAAACTCATCGCCGTGCATGATCAAGTAGGTTTTACCGTTGGCGGCTTTATGCGTGGTGCGGCGCAGGATTTCGATGCCGCCGAAGCTATGTTCGACAAATTGACGGGCAAATTCATCATGGTTGCCGGGAATATAGACCATTTTGGTGCCCTTGCGGGATTTGCGCAGCAATTTCTGGACGACGTCATTGTGGCTTTGCGGCCAATACCAGCCGGATTTGAGCCGCCAGCCGTCGATGATATCGCCGACCAAAAAAATGGTGTCGGCGTCGTTCCATTTCAGGAAGTCTAGGACCAATTCGGCTTGGGCACCCTTCGAGCCAAGATGCAAGTCGGACAGAAACAACGTGCGGTAATGAGTGGTTTTTTCTGCGGCCATGCGCGTATTCCCGGCGAGTATTTTTTGCAACAGCGTGTATAAGGCTCTGAATTGAGTAAGCAGTTTCATATTGCGGTGATGTGACAGATGTTCCGGGTGCTACTCTTTGGAAAATCCGGGCGCTTTTCGGGAGAATTGGCATTTTGCTGGGTGGGATCGGGCTTAAAATTCTCTCAACACTGCTGTTCACGCTGATGAACGCTTTGGGGCGCGCCGAATCAGCAACATTTCCAACGGGTGAGATCGTGTTCTTCCGATCGTGGCCTGCTTTGTTGGTGCTGATTTTCTGGCTGCACTGGCGCGGGGAATTTCCCGCCGGAATCGCGACAAATAGGCCGTTCGGCCATCTGCTGCGCGGGCTTATCGGCTCGGGAGGAATGTTCTTCGGCTTTGCGGCGCTCGCGTTTTTGCCTCTGGCGGATGTTGTGGCCATTGGCTTTGCCACGCCGCTTATCGGCGTTGCGCTGGCTGCGTGGATATTGAAAGAGCGCGTCAGGGCCTATCGCTGGAGTGCGGTTGGCGTCGGCTTTGTTGGCGTCATGGTCATGCTTTATGAACATTTGGGCGGGGGCGCAGTCGAGGGCCCGTCGCGGGCGCTGGGCTCGACACTTGCGCTGATTGGCGCTGTTTGCGCGGCAGGCGCAATGACGCAAACACGGCGCTTGACCAAAAGCGAACAGACTGGGGCGATCGTATTTTATTTCTCGTTGCTGACCACAGTGCTTGGTGCTTTGAGCTGGTTTTTGCCGCTGATATTTCCTGTTTTGTCGCGCGGACAGGTGTGGGTTTGGCCGCCGATGGCGGATGTGGCGCGGCTGAGCGCCATGGGCGTTTTGGGCGGTACTGCGCAGATTGCTATGACGGAGTCTTATCGCCGCGCTGACGCCTCTGTGGTGGCGGCGTTTGATTATACCGCGATGATATGGGCGGTTATCACCGGATATCTGGTTTTCGGCGATCTGCCATCGCGTTTCATTGTCATCGGAGCGGGTATCGTTATCGTGTCCGGCGTTTTTGTGATCTGGCGGGAGCACCGCTTGGGGCTGCTGCGCAGTGTACCTGAAACGACCTGAAAGGGCTGGCGAAGTTGTCATTTTTGTTCGTAATATCGAACGGAGTTGGCTAGGGTGAGGGCGGCGTTCCGGAGAAGCGTTTGAGGCAGGGTGCATCATGGGTGTTGAAGGCAGAGATAGGGTCAAGGTTTTGGAGGCGGGCGCGACTGCGCTTAGCGGGCAACTTGGCAAGAGCGTGCAGCGGCTGCGCAAGGCGCTCAACTTGTCTCTTTCGGAGCTGTCGGACCAATCCGGCGTGGCAAAAAGCATCATCAGCCAGATTGAACGGAACGAGACAAACCCGACCCTGGCGACCATATGGCGGCTGGCACAGGCGCTTGACGTGTCGATCGAAAAAATTCTGCAAACCGGGGATGATGATCCTTTTGTGGAAAAAACCGTAAAGGGCGATATGCCGCTGCTGATTTCAGACGATGGCAAGTGCCGTTTGTCGATCACGGGCTGGATCAAAACGGTTGACTGGTTGCAGTGGTATGATTTTCAGGCCGAGCCAGGTGGCATTCTGGAGTCGGACCCGCAT
>JANXSV010000076.1 GCA_025356505.1 Methylovirgula sp. | reverse complement strand
GTTGCATTTCGAGCCGCAAGCTGTTGAGGATGTTGTTTATGCGGCCAAGATCGATAAGGCAGAAGCCAAAATCGATTGGAGCAGGCCGGCTGCGCAGGTTCTACGTCATATTCACGGGCTGTCGCCGTCCCCGGGCGCTTTCTGCCTGCTGGAGACTGCGCCGGACAAGCAGGAGCGCTTGAAGATTTTGCGGGTTCGCCAAGCCGACGTTCAAGCCGAGGGTCAAGGCCCCGCTGGAACAGTATTGGATGATGCGCTGACCATCGCCTGCGGCAGCGGCGCTTTACAGGTTCAGTTCGTCCAGAGAGCCGGCAAAGCGCCCATGTCGCGCGACGAATTTTTGCGCGGTTCGAAGGTGTTGAAGGGCATGCGGCTGTTATAATGCCTCGCTACAAACTTACCATCGAATATCACGGCGGCGACTATTGCGGCTGGCAGCGGCAGGAAAATGGCCGCTCTGTGCAGCAGGCGATTGAAGAGGCGCTGTTCAAATTCTCCGGACAAACGCTGGTCATTCAGGGCGCGGGGCGCACCGATGCGGGCGTACATGCCTCTGGCCAAGTGGCGCATGTTGATCTGGCCAAAGCCTGGCGTACGGATCAGGTGCGCGATGCCTGCAACGCCTATTTGCGCCACCATCGCGTGGCAATCATAAGCGTTGAAGTGGTCGACGAGACGTTTGAAGCGCGGTTTTCGGCGATCAAACGGCATTATGTTTACAGAATTCTCAACCGGCGCGCACCTTCTGTGCTGGAACGCGGCCTGGTGTGGCACGTAGCGCGCAGGCTAGATGCCGGGGCCATGCATGAGGCGGCGCAGGTGATGCTGGGTCGGCACGATTTCTCAACCTTCCGCGATGCCGAATGTCAGGCCAACAGCCCGATCCGCACTCTTGATGCCATTGATGTCTCCCGCAATGGCGACATCATAGAGGTGCGCGTGTCGGCGTTATCGTTCCTGCATCGACAGGTGCGCTCGATGGTGGGCAGCCTTGAGCATGTGGCGTCCGGCAAATGGAGCCAGGCCGATTTTATCAGCGCATTTGAGTCGCGCCAGCGCAGTCGCTGCGGGCAGGTTGCCCCTTCGGACGGGCTCTATCTCACACGGGTGGATTATCCTTAAGGGCGCGTGCGCCTAGCTTTTCTTTCGCTTTGGCAGAGGTAATTCGCGCGCTGTGCTGTGGATGAAGGTCGCCAGCCACTCGGCGTCATCAAGAAACTCATCAATAGCAAAACAGGGTTTAGCGCCCGGGTAGGGCGGTGCCAGAACCGGCGCCGATATTAACGCCCGCCCCGCTTCGGTGATCTTGGCGAAAACCTGATTGTCGCACACCAGTGCAACCAGTTTCTCATCGCAATAGATCGCATATTCGCCAAACATCTTTTGAGAGCGGATAGCTCCGGCGCCGCTCATTTGCTCGCAAATATATGCGATGTGGTGACTATCAGATGCCAAACGCAATCCCCCTTTTATTGGAAATATGCTTCCAAAACGCGTTCATATATGCGGGTCAGGGCTTCAACGTCTGACACCTCTACATGTTCGTCGATGCCGTGCATTGTTTTGCCGACAAGGCCAAATTCCACAACCTGAGCGTAGTCTTTGATGAATCGGGCGTCCGAGGTGCCGCCTGTGGTTGAAAGCACAGGCGTGTGTCCTGTTTCCTGTGCAATAGCCTGCGAAACCAGCGTGGTGAACGTGCCGGGCTGGGTCATGAATGCGACCGCATTGCTCTTCTCGAAGTGCACAGAAATCCGGGCGCTGCCTTGCACAATACCTATGCGCCGGCGCAACTCGGCTTCGAGACTGTCCAGCGTCCAAATATCGTTGAAGCGCACATTGAAACGGGCAAAAGCCGTTGCCGGGATGACATTGCTGGCGGGATTGCCCACGTCGAAAGTGGTTATTTCCAGATTAGAAGCATCGAAATGCGCAGTGCCATCATCGAGAGGCGTCGCTTTCAGCGCCGTCAAAATGCGCATGAGATGCGGCACCGGATTATCCGCCAGATGCGGATAGCCGACGTGACCCTGCGTTCCATGCACACGGATATGTCCGGTGAGCGACCCGCGTCGCCCGATTTTCATCATTTCGCCGATGAAATTCGGATTTGTCGGTTCTCCCAGCAGGCAGTGGTCGAAGCGCTCGCCCTTATCCCTGGCCCAGGCGAGCAGTTTTAACGTGCCATTGATGGCTGGACCTTCCTCATCGCCGGTGATCAAAAAGGAAATTGTGCCTTTAGGTGCGCCGTGTTTGGCCAAATGGTTGAGAACAGCCGCAACGGAGGCCGCGACGCCGCCCTTCATATCTGCTGTGCCGCGGCCATAAATCTTCCCGTCGACAATCTCAGCTCCAAAGGGCGGATGCGTCCAGCTTGAAACGTCCCCGCTTGGCACCACGTCCGTATGTCCGGCAAACACCAGATGCGGAGTGCCGGAACCGATTTTGGCAAACAAATTATCGATATCGGGCGTTCCGGCTTCGCTGAACCGCACCAGATGCGTCTCAAAATCCGCCTGTTGCAAAGCCTGCTCCAAAACCGCCAGTGCGCCCTCATCTTGCGGGGTCACTGAAGCGCAGCGCACAAGTTGCTGGAGCAGGGATATTACGGTCACGCGCTTTCCTTAAAGCCGAGTTCCCAAATATTCCACACTGCGAGCCCGGCGAGTGCCAAATCGAACACCGCCGTCAGCCAACCGGGAAAAGTCGCGCCGATGCGCGGCTGCATCCAGTGTATCGCAGCGGTGAACAGGATCATCAGCGGCAAGGCAAGTGCCATGGAGCCGTTAAGCAAACGGTCCTGAAAACGTTTGGCGCTGACAAAATAGAAACACACGGCGGCAAAAATTGACCCGATGAGCAATAAAGCCGCCGGGCCAATCAAAATACCGTGTGGCTTGTCAAAGGCTTTCATCGTCTCCGCCGCACCATCCGAGCTGTGCACAACCAGAGCATCGCCCTCGAGCGTGTAGACATTGGCAACAATCCAATACAACGCAAATACAGCGACCCATCCGGCGGCCACATAGGCAATTGCCCGCCACCATGTGGCGCGGTCAATCTTGCCCTTGTCTTCGCGGTAGAGGAAGTGAAATGACATGGTTTTAGTCCCTCAAAAGCTCATTGATTGCGGTTTTTGAACGCGTCTGCGCATCCACTGTTTTCACAATAACCGCGCAATACAGAGATGGGCCGGGTTCACCGTTTGGCAATGGCTTGCCCGGCAGGTTGCCCGAAACCACCACTGAATAGGGCGGCACATAACCGACATGAACCTGCCCTGTGGCCCGATCAATGATCTTGGTCGATGCCGAGATGAAGACACCCATCGACAAGACCGACCCCTCGCCGATCACCACGCCCTCAACCACCTCGGAGCGCGCGCCGATGAAGCAATTATCTTCGATGATGGTGGGGTTCGCCTGCAGGGGTTCAAGCACGCCGCCGATGCCAACACCGCCCGAGAGATGAACATTTTTGCCGATTTGCGCGCATGAGCCAACCGTGACCCAAGTATCCACCATGGTGCCGGTATCGACGTAGGCTCCCAGATTAACAAAGGCGGGCATCAAAATTGCGCCGGGGGCAACATAGGCAGACCGGCGCACGATGCACCCCGGAACCGAACGGAAACCTGCTGCGGCGTGGGCCTTGGCACCCCAGCCCTCAAATTTGGAAGGCACCTTGTCCCACCAGCTGGAGCCACCCGGGCCGCCGGAGATCAACTCCATATCATTCAGCCGAAACGACAGCAGAACCGCCTTTTTGAGCCATTGATTGACCTTCCAGCTCTCGACTCCGGTTTTGCCGGGAATTTTCTCCGCGACGCGGCGATGTCCGTTATCAAGCAGGTGGAGCGCAGCATCAACAGCCTCGCGGATTTCGCCGCTTGTGCGCGGCGTGATGTTGGCGCGATCCTCGAAGGCGGCGTTGATAATGGTCTCGAGAGCATGTGTCATAGAGCGCTTCCCCGTGCTTGTTTTGCGGTAAACCTTATCAAAAACGTTTGGGCGGCAGTCTGGAACTTGTCAAGGATGCAGTTTTTCCAAGGCCATACCGGTTAAGTTGTATGTGATGTCCACAAAACCGGAAATCGGACCGCTAAAGCTTGAATATTTGCGGTGCGGCCGGAGTAAGACATTGACTTAGTCCAAACCTTCCCCCTATAAGCGCGCTCAACTTTACGCCGTATCAAACCGGCGCAAACACTTTTGCGCGCAACAGCCGCACGAGCCGCGCGCCGTACAAATAAATCGATTTGGAGTCACCCCCGTGAAACGGACTTTTCAGCCAAGCAACATCGTGCGCAAGCGCCGTCATGGATTTCGTGCGCGTATGGCCACAGTTGGCGGCCGCAATGTGATCGCTGCCCGCCGTGCTCGCGGTCGCAAGCGTCTCTCGGCCTGATACTCATGAGCGGGAGCTCACCTCCCGTGCAGACTGAGTTTGCTGTTCAGCGCTTAAAACAACATTCGGAATTTTTGCGTGTTGGCAAAGGCCGTCGTATCCATTTAACGGGCCTGACTTTGCAGGCTGCCGAGCGGCAAGCAGAAGTGACGCAGGGCGAGATTGTTGGTTCAAGCACAGCGCGCTTTGGCCTGACCATTACCAACAAGATCGGCAATTCGCCTCAGCGCAACCGCATCCGCCGCCGTCTGCGCGAGGCTCTGCGCGAGGCTCGGCGCTTGAATGCCTTGCCCGCAGTCCCTAGCTATGACTATGTGATCGTGGGCCGCGTCGGGCTTTTGAGCATGCCATTTGCGGCCATCGGGCGGGAAATCTCGACGGCGCTTAAACGGATGCATCAGCCGCGACCGCAGAAACAAATAGATTCACCTCGTTCTCACTCGACAGGCATTTCATGACCCCGGCTCCTAAAAACCCACAGGACAATAAGAATCTGGTGCTGGCCATAGGTCTGTCGACAGCAGTTTTGTTGGGCTGGAATTATTTTTACGCTGTCCCGCAGATGAACAAGCAGAAAGAAGCTGCTGCTTTAGCAACGGCAGCATCGCCGGTACCTTCAGCTGGCGGCACAACCGCTCCTGCGACATCTGGTGCGCCGGGCTCTGCGCCGCTTGCCGCAACGGCGCTTGAAGCGGCCATACCGCGTGAGCAGGCTTTGGCGAAAAGCCCCCGTATCACGATAGATGCGCCGCGCGTGAAAGGTTCGATCGCGCTGAAAGGTGCCCGCATTGATGACGTGTCCTTGATCAACTACCGCGAAACCATCGACCCTAACTCTCCGAATATCGTGCTATTCGAGCCATCGGGCGCGCCAAACCCCTACTATGCTGAATTTGGCTTTGCAGACCCGACAGCAAAAACTGCGCTTCCTGGCGCTGATACCTTGTGGAGCGCCGATAAAACCACGCTTACGCCGGACAGCCCTGTTACGCTCAGCTTCGACAATGGCGCCGGTCTGACCTTCAAGCGCACGATTTCTATCGATCAGAATTATATGTTCGATGTTAAAGACAGCGTCGAGAATAAGGGAGCCGAGGCGGTCTCGCTTTATCCCTATGCTCTGATTGCACGCAGGAATATCCCTGTTCTGGCGGGCTATGGCGCTCTGCATGAAGGTTTGGTTGGACTTGTTGGCGATTCCGGCATCCAGGAACTGACCTACGCCGCAATCGAAAAGAAGGTGGCCGGTAAAGAAGTCAAAGAAGGCACAGGCGGCTGGCTTGGCTTTACCGACAAATATTGGGCAGCAGCCATTGTGCCTGCGCAGGATAAGGCATTTGCCGGGACATTCGCCGTTGCAACCGATGGCACCAAGAGCTACCAGACCTCAGCAGTGACCAAAGACCCGCTGGTGATCGCGCCGCAAGCCACGGCTGTTTCGCAAACGCATCTGTTTGCGGGTGCCAAAGAAACAGAAACAATCGACGCCTACCAGGCTAAACTTGGTGTCAAAAGCTTCGATTTGATGATCGACTGGGGCTGGTTTTATTTCATCACCAAGCCTCTGTTCCGCGTGATGGACTACATCTACAAGCTGATCGGCAATTTCGGCGTGGCGATTTTGCTGACCACAGTTCTCATTCGCGCCGTTCTGTTCCCTATTGCCAATCGATCCTATCAGTCGATGGCAAAGATGAAGATGGTGCAGCCGCAGATGCAGGCGATCAAGGAAAAGTTTCCTGACGACAAGCAGAAGCAGCAGCAGGGCATTATGGAGCTCTACAAGCGCGAAAAAATCAATCCTGTCTCAGGATGCCTGCCGATGCTGATTCAGATTCCGATCTTTTTCGCGCTCTACAAGGTTATTCTGGTCACCATCGAAATGCGTCATGCGCCATTCTTTGGCTGGATCAAGGATCTGTCTGCGCCGGACCCGACAAGCGTTGTCAACCTGTTCGGCCTGCTGCCGTTTAACCCCGCGCTGCTGCCGAGCTTTTTGCATATCGGAATCTGGCCGCTGATCATGGGCGTGACCATGTTCCTGCAAATGAAGATGAACCCGGAGCCGACAGACCCGGTGCAAAAGCAGATGTTCACCTATATGCCAATCATTTTCACCTTCATGCTCGGTGCTTTCCCCGCCGGACTGGTGATCTATTGGACTTGGAGCAATATCTTGTCGATTCTGCAGCAAGGTTACATCTCCAAAAAAGCCGGTAACAAGATTGAGTTGTTCGACAATCTTAAAAAGCTGTTTGCGAAATCTCCAGCGTGAATGAGGGTGCGACCGATCCGGCCCACGCGCCGGACTTTATCGAACTTGGCCGTAAGCTGTTTGCGGGCCCGTGCGAATTTATCTGGGCAGCGGCAAAGTCTGATGGACTACCACCCGTTGGCCCTCCGGAAATTACATTTGCGGGTCGCTCCAACGTCGGCAAATCTTCGCTCATCAACGCCCTCACCGGACGCAAAACCCTCGCCCGCATTTCAAATACGCCCGGGCGCACGCAGCAACTGAACTTTTTCGCGCTTGGCCCAACAGTCGAAACGGCGCGGATGCGTATCGTTGACATGCCCGGCTATGGCTATGCTGCGGTAAATAAATCCAAAGTTGCATCGTGGAATGCGCTGCTGAAGGACTATTTGCGCGGTCGCTCAACTTTGCTTCGGGTTTACGTTCTTATCGATGGCCGCCACGGTATCAAAGAAAATGACGCCGAAATGCTGGACATGTTGGACAAATCCGCAATGTCGTATCAGATCGTTCTCACAAAGCAGGATGAGGTTAAACTATCGGAGCGTGAAGCGCGCGTCGATCAGACCCTCGCGGCTCTGCGCAAACGCCCCGCTGCGCATCCCGAAGTGATTTTCACCTCGTCGGAGACAGGTGAGGGCGTGGCAGACTTACGCGGCGCGATTATGAAGATTTTGCACGAACGCGGCTGAGCTGGCGGGGAGAAGCAGGTGCTGCCGCAGGCTCATTAGAGCGGCGCAAACCATCTTTTCATTGCGCGCCACAACTCTGCTGCCTAAACTTGAATAATAATCTTCGGTGGAGAACAGGATGTCAAAAATCTATGCCAGCGCAAAACAGGCGCTTGAGGGCTTGGTCAAGGACGGTATGATGGTGATGTCCGGTGGCTTTGGCCTTTGCGGCATCCCCGAAGAGCTCATCATAGCGTTGCGCGATACCGGCGCAAAAAATCTCACCGTCGTATCGAACAATGCCGGTGTCGACGGCATTGGCCTGAGCATTCTGCTGGAAACACGGCAGATCAAACGCATGATTTCGTCCTATGTCGGCGAGAACAAGCTGTTCGCCCAGCTCTATCTTGGCGGCGAACTAGCGCTTGAATTCAATCCGCAGGGAACCTTGGCCGAGCGTATTCGCGCTGGCGGCGCGGGCATTCCCGGGTTTTACACCAAGACGGGCGTCGGAACTCTCGTGGCCGAAGGCAAGCCCTCGCGCGAGTTCAGCGGCGAAACCTACATCATGGAAACCGGCCTCGTAGCCGATATTTCGATTGTCCATGCCTGGAAGGCTGACACGGAAGGCAATCTGGTGTTTCGCAAAACCGCCAGAAACTTTAATCCGATGATGGCCACTGCGGGCAAGGTTACAATCGTTCAGGTGGAACATCTGGTCAAAGCAGGCGAGATTGATCCCGACCATATCCATACGCCCGGCATTTTTGTGCAGCGGATTGTTCACGTGCCGAACCCTAAAAAGCACATCGAACAACGCACCATCCGCACAAAAATTTAAGGCTTTCAGCGCTTAAGGAGCATTCAATATGGCTTGGACCCGCGAACAGATGGCCGCCCGCGCCGCCAAGGAATTGCGCGACGGTTTTTATGTCAACCTCGGTATCGGCATTCCAACTCTGGTTTCGAATTACATTCCGGACGGCGTGAATGTTCAGTTGCAGTCGGAAAACGGCATGCTGGGCATGGGGCCATTCCCGTTTGACAATGAAGTTGACGCCGACCTAATCAATGCCGGAAAGCAGACGGTGACGGCGCTGCCCACCACCAGCTATTTTTCAAGCGCCGACAGCTTTGCCATGATCCGCGGCGGCCATATCGATTTGTCGATCCTAGGCGCAATGCAAGTCTCGCAAGACGGCGACCTCGCCAATTGGATGATCCCGGGCAAAATGGTCAAGGGCATGGGCGGCGCGATGGATCTGGTCGCGGGCGTCAAGCGCGT
>JANXSV010000069.1 GCA_025356505.1 Methylovirgula sp. | reverse complement strand
AAGGACACGCTCATTGATGCGGCAAAGGTCCATTTTGCCCATATTGCGCGGCTGCATTTTGTCAGGCGAATCGTCACCCGCGCGACGTCACAGTGGGAGGACCATGACAGCGTCAGCGAGGCGGATTTTATCACCTTGCTCGGCAGCGGTGCCTTCTGTCTGCACTGGCACGCGCACGGCCTGTCTTATGGTATTCCAAAAACAGTCGAGACTTGGCTGGCGCAGGGAGACACGGTGGTGTTTAATTGTTCCCGCAACGTGATAAGTCAGGCCAAGGCACAATTTCCCGACGTCAAAGTCATCCGGATCACCGCCTCACCTTCAACTCTTGCGGCCAGACTCAAAGGCAGGGCCCGCGATGGCGACGTTCAGTCCCGCCTCGAGCGCCCGGCACACCTCGCTGCAGATGTCAAAATAGATGGCACCGTCGTCAATGATGGTGACTTGAGCGAAGCAATCGCGCAATTCACTCAGCTTCTCGAACGTCTTTTGCAGCAAACGGACGCCGCCTGTGCCTGAGCGCCGCGCGGCGGCAAGGTCTGTGTGAGCGCCGCAAAGCCGTTTGCTATTCGCCGTAAGGCACCCAGATGGTTTTGATTTGCGTGGCTTGGCGCAGATAAGTCACGCCCTGACCGGCTTCGTCCGCGCCCCAATCCATGGTCTCGCCTGGGATAGCCCAAACATATTTGAGATTTCCGGCGGAGCTTCGTTCGGCGGCCTCCACCTCGGCTTGCGGCCCGGCAAACCAGAGCGCCGCCACCTCATCATGATCGGCCAGCGTTTTGCTGAGCTCAGCGCGCTCACCGGTAACAATATTCACCACGCCGCCCGGAACATCCGAAGTATCGAGAATTTGGTAAAAATCAGTCGCCAGCAGCGGGCACAAGGTGGACGGCACCACAACAACCCGGTTTCCCATGGCGATGGCCGGCATCACCAGCGACACGAATGCCAGCAGCGGCGAAGCCTCCGGACAGACAATACCAACCACGCCGAAGGCTTCGTGCAGCGCCACGGTGAGATGCCGCGCCTTGGTGGCATGAACGCGCCCGTCATATTTATCGGCATAACCGGCATAGAAAAACATGCGCCGAACCGCCGTTTCAACCTCGGCATTTGCCTCGGCCTGAGAGTGGCCCAGAGCCTGCAAGCGCGCCTTGAACTCCGGAGCCCGTGCCGCAAAATTTTCTGCGATATAATACAAAACCTGCGCCCGGTTATGTGCAGAAGCGCTGCTCCAGGCCGACGCCTTGGCAGCTGCTTCAACCGCGTTGCGGATGTCCTTACGGCTGCCAAGCCCCGCCAAACCGATAGTTTCGCCTTTGGTGCCGTGCACCGCATAGGAATAGCCAGAATCCGGCCTCGTCTGTTTGCCGCCGATATAAAGCTTTGCCGTCCGGTCAATATGGGGTTCACCAGCCTGAAAGGCCGTGGCAACCGGAGTTGGAACCACAGGCGCGGAAGCGGCGCGCTTGAATGCGGGCGCGCCTGAGGCACTTGGCTTTAAAAAGGCCGGGGCAAGATATTCAATCAAACCTTCGCGCCCGCCTTCGCGGCCAAAACCGCTCTCGCGATAGCCGCCAAAGGCTGCTCCGGCATCGAACAGATTTGTTGAATTGATCCAGATAACACCGGCCTTGAGCTTGGCGGCAGTTTCCAACGCCCTGTTGATGTTTTCCAACCAGATGGTTGCCGCTAAGCCATAACGGGAATGGTTGGCGAGCTGCACAGCCTCGTCGGGCGTACGAAAGCTCATCATCACAGCGACAGGCCCGAATATCTCGACCTCGCAAACCGTGGCAGCGGGTTCCACGTCAATAAAGATCGATGGCGGAAAGAAGCTGCCCTTCGCGGGCAGATGGCCTGCGCTTTGCCACAATGTGCCGCCCTCGCTCACGCCTTGTTCTACGAGAGCGCGAATGCGTTCAAGCTGAACCGGCGCAACGATGGCGCCCATATCAACGGATTTATCCAGCGGATCACCAACACGCAGAGTGTCCATGCGGCGGCGTAGCTTCATAAGAAACCGATCACGAACGCCCTCTTGCACCAACAGCCGGGAGCCCGCACAACACACCTGGCCCTGATTAAACCAGATCGCATCGACAACGCCCTCGACCGCCGCGTCAAGGTCGGCATCCTCGAAGATGATAAAAGGTGACTTTCCACCAAGTTCCAGAGACAGCTTTTTGCCCGAACCTGCGGTAGCTTTACGGATGATGCGGCCAACCTCCGTCGACCCGGTGAAGGCAATTTTGTTCACTTCCGGATGTTCGACGAGCGCGGCTCCGGTAGCGCCATCGCCGCTGACAATATTGACCACACCGCGCGGCAGACCGATTTCACTGCAAATTTCAGCGAAAGCCAAAGCTGTGAGCGGCGTAAATTCCGCGGGCTTGAGCACAACCGTATTGCCTGCCGCAAGCGCTGGCGCGATTTTCCAGGCCAGCATGAGCAGAGGGAAATTCCACGGAATTATCTGTCCGCAAACGCCTAAAGCTGTGTGCCCGGGGAACTCGCTGTCGAGCAATTGTGCCCAGCCCGCGTGATGATAGAAATGTCGTGCCACAAGCGGCACATCGATGTCGCGGGTTTCCCGGATCGACTTACCATTATCGAGCGTTTCGAGCACAGCAAGAAACCGCTCCCGCTTTTGAATTTGCCGCGCCAGCGCATAGAGATATCTGGCACGCACATGCCCGGGGCTGGCTGACCAAGCCGGAAACGCCGCGCGCGCGGCCCTCACAGCGGCGTCAATATCCTGCCCTGTCCCTGTGGCCACTTTGGCCAGCAGCGTGTCGCGCGCCGGATTGAAAACCTCGAACACAGTCCCGTCGCTTGAGGGCACAAAAGCGCCGCCGATAAAATGACGGAACCCGTCGGCATGCTGGTCAAGCCATGCCTTTACGTGGGTATCCGATTCCGGTGCCGGGCCATAATCCATAGTGCTCAAAATCTCTTTCACGGTGGGCACAGGAGGCTCCTCAGGCAAGCGCGTGGTGGGTGGTCGCGGCGTAACGGCCAGTGACATAATGTTCAAGCTGCCGTTCGATGTCCGAAAGCATGGTGCTCGCTCCAATGCGGAACAAATCCGGCTGCATCCAGCGCAGGCCGAGCTCTTCCTTCATCAAAATAAGCCAGTTCAGCGCATCTTTTGCGGTCCGCAGCCCACCGGCGGGCTTGAACCCGATCATTTGCCCTGTGTAGTCGCCAAAGTCCCGCAAGGCCCGCAACATGATGAGGCTCACCGGCAACGTCGCATTCACGTCCTCTTTGCCAGTCGAGGTCTTGATGAAATCCGCGCCACCCATCATCGCCACCATGCTCGCCTTGTAGACGTTGCGCAGTGTCTTGAGGTCACCTGTGGCCAGAATCGCCTTCATATGCGCAGCGCCGCAAGCTTCCCGCATGGCGCATGTTTCGTCATACAGCGCGCTCCAGTCCTGGGAAAACACATGCGCACGATTGATCACTATATCGATTTCGCCCGCACCCATATCGACAGCATATTTAATTTCCGCCAGCCGCTGTGGCAGCGGGGTCAGCCCCGTTGGAAAGCCTGTTGCCACTGATGCGACCGGAATTCCCGAGCCTTGCAGCGCGCGCACTGCCGGGCCAACCATGGTTGGATACACACAGACCGCCCCGACTTTAGGCGGCGTTTCAGCCAGCCCGAGCGCAGCAACGATATCCTCACGCAGTGGCCGCCGCGCCTTGGCTGCCAACCTGTGCACACGGCCGGGCGTATCGTCTCCGGCCAGCGTGGTTAAATCGACACACTGGAGCGCCCGGACCAACCATGCCGCCTGATATTCCTTTTTCACGGTGCGGCGCGTGGTCAAAGTCGCGGCGCGGGTCTCGGCGGCTGTGGCATTGACCTGAATAGACTCAAACCAGTCGAGGTTCAGTTTGCACCCTGTGGCGCGGGGAAATGCACTGCCATGCGGGTTTGCAACGAGGCTCAGGGCGGAAGAAATCGGCGGCGCAGCCTGCACAGAAGCGGCGGCATCCGCAGCGCTTTTTCCGGATTTCGACTTGCTTTTGCTTGGCTTGATCATAATACGCAACGTCCCGTTATGGCTTGCGGCGGTGAGAGCTGTGATTGGTGGTGCAGGTTCTTTTTGCAGAATCTGCGTCTGCGAAGTCATTAAGCCATCATGTTAGGGTTTATTGAAGCTGCGGCAACCAATTTCCCGATCAAACCGCCAAAAAAGCCGCAAAAACTCAGAGGATTTCGCCTTTGTGGTAAAATAATGCGGCGTGTTAAAAATTTCAGGACTACGCCTTATTTGGCATTTCAAATGCGTTTTCCGACAGCGCAGGCCATATTTTGGCAATGTCTTCGGGCGTTAAACTGCGGTGTTGCCCTGGCATCAGATCGCCAAGCAGCAGCGCGCCGGTTTGAAAGCGGTGGAGCGTCTCAACGCGGTTTCCCAGTGTTTTGAACATCCGGCGGATTTGGTGATAACGCCCCTCTTGCAAGACCATCACCCCCGAGACCTCGGTGGCAGGCTGCCAGATGGCGGGCTTCAGCGGCTTGGGATCACCATCCATAATAAAGGTACCGCTGGCAAAAACAGCCGTTTCAGTCCCGGTAAGCTTTTGCGCCAAAGTGACATCATAATGCTTCGGAGCGTGACTTTTCGGGTGGATAATCCGGTGCAGCAAATCGCCGTCATCAGTGAGAATCACCTGACCCGTACTGTCCTTGTCGAGGCGGCCAGCCGCCGAAAGCGCCGGTTTACGCAATTCCCATCGCTCAGGCAGGAGATCGTAGATCAGCGCGCCTTTTTCGTCATGGGAACAGCTGTAACCAGCGGGCTTATGCAGCATGATAGTCAAGGGTGAGGGCGGATCAACGGCAAGCCCGTCGAATTCCAGCGCGCCGGACGCAGCTGCCGCAAGCGCGATCGCTTCATCCGCCTTGAATATCCGCTTTCCGTCCAGCTTGACGCGGCCTTGGCGCACCGCCACCGCAATATCCTTGCGGCTGCCGTAGCCC
>JANXSV010000047.1 GCA_025356505.1 Methylovirgula sp. | reverse complement strand
GGCAGGGGTCCAGCCCGTGCCCTTACCAACCGACCCCGACACTTCCAAGGCGTAGAGAAAGGCATGGGTGATGAAGGGATTAAACCGTTCCGCCTGAGGCGATGATTCAAGCGCCTCTGAAAACGAATCCGCTTTGACTGCCAAAGCATTGATTTGCGGGTCTTTTTCAGGATTGGCGCAGGCGTCCCAATCTACCGCTTTCACATTTGCGATGGTGGTGGCAATGCGCAGTTTCAAACTCACGGGAGAAAGCCTTCGAAGATCATTTGATCCGCGTGGCTTTGCGCTGTTGCGCGCTGTTCAGGGGTTCGGATTGTCCATGTCATAATTGGGCGATTTAGGGCGCGCCGATAGAGATTGGTAGCCGCGTTTGGCAAATCCCTCACCCACCATGACAGGAAATCCGGCTGCGTATCGGCATAGTGCGCAAAAGCGATAAGGTCACGCTTTTGCTCTGCGCCAAGAAAATCCCACTCAGGCGAATCGTAAGTTGTTTCGCCGATGAAGCCGAGCGGACGAGTGCATTTCAGCGTGCGCAGAGCCACGAGCTTTGCCGGATCAAAGCTTTTGAAGGCAAGCGGCCCGTCGTATCGTGCTGAAGTTTCGAGGGCACGGGCGGCGAGCCTCTCGTTGGTGTCGAATTGACTTTTTAATTCGCAAATCAGTGGCACTTGGCCGCCTATGGCGCCTAGCAAATCGTCAAGCGTGGGTATGGCGTCGCTCGAGCCTTTTAGCGCGATTGTTTTGAGCAGCGCAGCCGGTAATTGGTCAATCCGGCCTGTGTGATCCGTGACGCGATCAAGCGTGTCATCGTGGAATACGAAAATCTCACCATCGGCAGAAAGCTGTACATCGCACTCCAGCGCGAAATTTTTCTCGACAGCGGCACGTGCTGCTGAGAGCGAATTTTCGACGACGCCGACTGACCTGTTGTGCAAGCCGCGATGGGCGATAGGGCGGGTGGTGAGCCAATCGGGCGCGTTTACCAACGCATGAGTCATCAGGCGACCTCAAAGACGGCTTCAACTTCAACGCAGCAATTCAGCGGCAGGCTGGGTACTCCCACGGCGGCGCGGGCATGACGGCCCTTTTCGCCCAGAACGGCCACCATCAGGTCAGATGCGCCATTTATGACGCCGGGAATCGCCGTGAATTCCGGCGTACAGCTGACAAATCCGCCGAGGCGCACAACGCGCGCTATTCGCTCCAATGAGCCAAGTGCGGCCTGCGCTTGTGCCAAAAGATTTACGCCACAAAGGCGTGCGGCGACATGGGCATCTGCGCCCGAAACGCTGGCACCAAGGTGGCCGAGATGTTGAGGGGCGATCTTACCGTCTGGCCCGAAAGCAATTTGACCGGAAACAAACAGTAGATTGCCACTCAACACATATCCAACGTAATTTGCCACAGGGGCGGCGGGTGTCGGCAGAACGATTCCGAGGGATTGAAGTTTTTCACTGATGAGCATTACTTCCTCCGTTATCTAGTCTTGTGTGCGATGGCCGCAGGGGGGCAAACGCAATTTCGCCACTTTACTGGGGCGATTGTGATACCTTAGGCGAAATTGGAGCAAAAAGAATGACTCGTATTGGACTTGGTGTCACTGGCTTGAGCGCGGCATTGGCGCTAATGACCTTCACCGCAAAAGCGGAAAATGCCAAGGCGCCTTTGATCGCCCACCGCGCCGTCTATGAATTGAGCATGATTTCATCCACACGGTCGCGCGCGCCTGCGGCGGCACGGGGCATGTTGGCTTACGATTTTGCCGGATCGCATTGTGATGGTTATACCACGACCTTCAGGCAGATGATGGAGATGGCTCCAAGTGAGGGACCAGTGCATGTGACGGATACGCGGTCAACTACGTTTGAAGATGGCGATTTTAAAAACTTCAGGTTCAAAGTGAAAACGCTCGCCGACGGACAGCCCGCGGATGATGTCGATGGCAACGCTAATCGTGCCGCAGACGGGGCGATTTCGATACGCCTTTCCAAGCCAAAGACAGCAAAGCTGGACTTTTCGACCGGGATATTATTTCCGACCGAACATATCGAGCAGATCATCAGCGCTGCGAAGGCAGGCGACACCACCATCAGTCGTCAAGTTTACGATGGATCTGACACCGGCGAAAAGATTTTTGACACTTTGACAGTGATCGGAAAGGAAACCAAAGCCGAACCACCCGAAACTCCGGCGCAGAACTCTGCTTTGCATGATACGCCGAGGTGGCCTGTTACAGTTTCCTATTTCGAGACGGGCAAAGAGGGTGCAAAGCCTGCTTATGTCCTGTCATTCGATTTGTACGAAAACGGCGTATCGAGAAATCTGAAACTCGACTATGGCGACTTTGTCTTGAAGGGCGAGATGACCAGTTTCGAAACGCGCGCTGCCACCAGCGTCTGCGCCAAGTAGGGAAGCATGTGTTGCGCTCGCTGAACCGGCGTGCGCTGCGGGGCTATTTATCTTTGCGAGCTTTTATGCGGCGTCATTCATGACGCGGTTTCGACCCTCAGCTTTGGCGCGATAGAGCGCGCGGTCTGCGCGTTTCAGGATCGAGTCTGAAACCAGTTCCTTATCACGTTCGGCAAGTCCTATGGAGACGGTTACCGTGATCGAACGCTGACCATCATTGATCGCGAAGGTCTCGGAAGCAATCGATTCGCGGATGCGTTCCGCCACCTTCAAGGCCGCATGCGCAGGCGTATCCGGCATAGCAATCACAAATTCCTCGCCGCCCATACGGCACAACAAATCCGCGCCGCGCACCATAGCTTTA
>JANXSV010000024.1 GCA_025356505.1 Methylovirgula sp. | reverse complement strand
TTGGCAAAACCCGTGTCGGCTGGACACTTGGAGCCGGTGTCGACCAGGCATTCACAAATAATCTCGTCGGTCGCGTTGAGTATGTTTACGCCGATTACGGTCAGGTGACCTATGATTACGGCGGTGGTGATTATTACAAACTCCGCTTCAAGGCCCAGACCCTGCGTGCGGCGCTGATCTGGAAATTCTAAACGATTATGTGAGGGGCGGTCTGGGGGGTCTCAGGTCGCTTTTTGCTTAAAACATGTCGCTGCCCCACTGGTTTTTAACGGCTTAGCGCCCTAAACTCTGATCTTATGTGGCGGGGTTCGTATTGCGCTTTTCACTCTTTAATTTGTTGCAACAGGGGCTGGCTGGCAATAAAGGCTGGCCTTCGCAATGGCGCACGCCAGAGCCGAAAAAGAGCTATGACGCCATTATCATAGGCGCAGGCGGTCATGGGCTTGCGACGGCCTATTACATGGCCAAAGAGCACGGTATGCGCAATATTGCGGTCCTGGAAAAGGGTTGGCTTGGCGGCGGCAATACCGGACGCAACACCACCATCATTCGCTCAAACTATCTTTGGGAAGAGTCCGAGGGGCTTTACAATCACGCCCTTAATTTGTGGGAGGGCCTGTCGCAGGAGCTCAACTACAACGTGATGTATAGCCCGCGCGGCGTAATGATGCTGGCGCATAACATTCACGATATTCAAGTGTTCAAGCGGCATGTGCACGCCAACCGCCTTGCTGGCATCGACAATGAATGGCTCACGCCAGAGCAGGCGAAAGCGTTTTGTCCGCTGCTTTCGATTGATCCTGCCATGCGCTATCCGATTTTAGGTGCGGCGCTGCAACGGCGCGGCGGAACCGCCCGTCACGATGCTGTCGCTTGGGGCTATGCCCGCAAAGCTTCGGCGATGGGCGTGGATATACTCCAGAATTGTGAAGTTATCGGCATTTTAAGGGGCGTTGATGGCGCTGTCACCGGCGTCGAGACCAATCGCGGCCAGATTGCCACCAAGAAAATCGGCGTCGTGGCCGCCGGTCACACATCGGTGCTGATGAGCATGGCGGGTGTGCGTATGCCGCTCGAATCCTATCCGCTGCAGGCGCTGGTGTCCGAGCCAATCAAGCCGATCATGCCCTGCGTGGTGATGTCCAACACAATTCATGCCTACATGAGCCAGTCCGATAAGGGCGAGCTGGTGATCGGCGCAGGAACCGACGCCTACACGTCTTATTCGCAAACAGGCGGGTTACATATATCCGCTCATACGCTGGATGCCATCTGCGAACTGTTTCCGACCGTGCGGCGTATGCGGATGCTGCGCAATTGGGGCGGTATTGTTGACGTTACGCCGGATCGTTCGCCCATTATTGGCAAAACGCCGGTGCCGGGCTTGTTTGTCAATTGCGGCTGGGGCACGGGCGGGTTCAAGGCAACACCTGGCTCCGGCCATGTCTTTGCGCATACGGTGGCAACGGGCGAGCCGCATAAGATAAATGCCGGTTTCCTCCTTGACCGGTTCCGCACGGGGCGTCTCATCGATGAAGCCGCCGCCGCCGCCGTCGCGCATTAGGATTTACCATGCTGCTCATAACCTGCCCCCACTGCGGCCCGCGCCCGGAATTGGAGTTTCGCTACGGCGGTGAGGCACATATCGCCCGCCCGCTCGAACCTGCAACCCTCAGCGATGAGCAATGGTCCGATTTTATGTATTACCGCAGCAATCTCAAGGGCTTGCATGCCGAACGTTGGCGGCACATGGGCTGCGCGCGTTTCTTTAATGCCGTGCGCCATACGGTGAGCGACAAGATTTTGATGACATATAAGTCCGGAGAGCCCATGCCTGATATTGCCCGCTTTTCGAGGGAACTGGGCTGATGGCGGATATGCGCACTGCCTCCGGCGGACGGATTGACCGCGCCAAGCCGATCTCGTTCAGTTTCGACGGCGTAACCTACCAAGGCGTGCGCGGTGATACGCTTGCCTCGGCGCTGCTCGCCAATGGCGTGCATCTGATGGGGCGGTCGTTCAAATATCACCGTCCGCGCGGGCTGGTTTCCATGGGTTCGGATGAGCCGAACGCATTGATGGGCATCAGCCGCGACGGCGCGCGCAGTACGCCCAATTTGCGCGCCAGCGAGGTGGAGCTTTACGAGGGCCTGACAGCCGTTAGCCAAAACCGCTTTCCCAGCCTGAAGTTTGATGTCGGCGCGGTGAACTCGCTGCTGTCACCAATTTTCGCCGCGGGCTTTTATTACAAGACTTTCATGTTCCCGAAGCTGTTCTGGCATACGGTATATGAGCCGGTTATCCGCCGCGCCGCGGGTCTCGGGCATGCCGCTAAAGAGCCGGATCCTGATCATTATGCCAACCGCTTCGCGCATTGCGATGTGTTGGTGGTGGGGGCAGGGCCTGCGGGCCTTACTGCCGCGCTTGCAGCAGCAGAAAGCGGCGCGGACGTTATTATCTGTGATGAGGGTGCGGAATTTGGCGGCTCGCTGCTCAGTGCCGGCGCGGCGACGATTGACGGGCGCGAAGCCAATCAATGGCCGCTGGATATTTTCATGGTGTTGGCGATGCACCCCAACATACGGGCTTTGCCGCGCACCACCGCCTTTGGCTATTATCAACAGAATTTTCTCGGCCTGTGCGAGCGCATCACTGATCATGTGGCCGACGCCAAGCCCGGCGACGTTCGCGAACGGCTTTGGCAGGTGCGGGCGAAGCAAGTTGTTCTGGCGACAGGCGCCATAGAGCGGCCACTGGTGTTTGCGGATAACGATCGCCCCGGGGTGATGCTGGCAGGTGCGGCCCGGGTTCTGCTCAATAGGTTCGGTGTGAAATGCGGCAGGCGCGCCGTAGTGTTCAGCGTAACCGATGATGCGTATCAGGCCGCGTTAGAGTTGCACGATGCCGGTGTGCAGATTGCCGCCATTGTCGATATGCGTGTGGATGGCGGGGCCTTGAGCGCCCGGGCGGAAGCTGCGGGCATTCGCGTGATACGAAGCGCGGTTCTCACCGGCACCAAAGGCAGCTTGCGGGTGAGCGGGGCTTGCGTCGGCAAGCTAGAGGGTGAAACTGTTACTTGGCATGAAGATATCGAATGTGATGTGGTGCTGCATTCGGGCGGCTGGACACCCAACGTCAACTTATTTTCGCAATCCCGCGGCAAGCTGACTTATGATGCGCGCGGCCTGTTTGTGCCGGGTGTGTTGGCGCAGGAGATGGCATGCGTCGGTGCATGCAACGGCACTTTTGATCTGACCGAGTGTCTCAACGCGGGTTATGCGGCGGGCGAGGCTGCGGCGCGCGCCGCTGGGCAAAAACCCGGAACGCTGAAAACCTTTGATGCGGCGGGAGATGTCCCGCTAAGCGCAGGCATTTCCGGCGCGGTTCCTACACATAAAGATGTCAATAAAATCAAGGCTTTCGTCGATTTTCAAAACGATGTCACCGCCAAGGATATTGTGCTGGCGACGCGCGAGGGTATGCGCTCTATTGAACATGTCAAACGTTACACCACGACAGGCATGGCCACAGATCAGGGCAAAACTTCGAATATGAATGCGCTGGGTATTGCCGCCAAGGCGCTTGGCAATTCTGTGCCGCAGGTGGGCCTGACGACGTTTCGCCCGCCCTATACGCCAACTTCGTTCGGGATTTATGCCGGTTTGTCCCGCGGGGACTTGTTTGACCCGACCCGCAAAACCGCCATTCACGGCTGGGCCGCTGAAAAAGGTGCGGCGTTTGAAGATGTCGGCCAATGGAAGCGCGCGCATTATTTCGGCAGTGAGGTTCACGCTGCGACCAATGCCGAGGTGAAGGCGGTGCGCACCACCGCCGGGATTTTTGACGCGTCGACGCTGGGCAAGATTGAGCTTGTCGGGCCTGATGCATGGAAGTTCCTCAACCGGATATACACGGGGGCTTTTGAAAAGCTGGCTGTTGGCAAATGCCGCTATGGGCTGATGTTGAACGAGGCCGGATTTATCATCGATGACGGCGTCATCGCCCGCCTTGCGCCGGACAGATTTCATATCACCACCACCACAGGCGGCGCGGCGCGGGTTTTGAATATGATGGAGGATTACCTCCAGACCGAGTTCACTGATCTTGCCTGCTGGCTGACGTCCATCACCGAGCAATATGCCGTTGTTGCGGTGCAGGGGCCAAAAGCGCGTGATATTCTGGCTCCGCTGGTTTCGGGTGTGGATTTGCAAATTCCGCATATGTCCTACGCGAGTGGCGAAATTTGCGGCGTACCGATGCGGTTGTTCCGGGTGAGTTTCACCGGCGAGATCGGCTTTGAAGTGAATGTGCCTACCGATTATGGGCGGGCAATTTGGGAGGCGATTTTCGCCGAGGGACAAAAGCATGGCGCTGTCGCTTACGGCACCGAGGCGATGCATGTGTTGCGCGGTGAAAAAGGCTACATCATCGTTGGTCAGGAAACAGATGGAACTGTGACCCCTGATGATCTTGGCATGAGCGGTATGGTCTCCAAGCTGAAACCGGATTTTGTGGGCAAGCGCGGCTTGCTGATGCCTGATACCTGCGCGCCAAACCGCAAACAGTTGGTTGGCTTGCTCACGGCCAATCCGTTGGTTGTGCTCGAAGAGGGCGCACAAATCACGCTGGACGCCAAGCCTGCCACGGGCACGAAAGCCCTCGGGCATGTCACATCGTCTTATTGGAGCGAAACTCTGGGCCGCTCGATCGCGCTGGCGCTTGTCGAAAATGGACGCGCGCGCATGGGCGAAACCTTGAATGTGCCGATGCCGAACGAAACGTATGGCGTGAGGGTTGTTGAGCCGGTGTTTTTTGATGCCAAGGGGGAGCGGCTGCATGGTTGAGGTCTTGCGTCGCGCGTCGCTCGAGGGCGTTCCGGACTTTAAAACCCGAAAGGTGAGCATTTCGGCCCTGCCGCCTTTGCAGCGCTACAGTCTGCGCGCGGGTGAGGCCGCTTGCGCCGAGGCAGGTTCAGCATTTGGTGTGCCACTGCCAAGGCAGGCCGGCCGTGTGAATATTGTGGGAGAAAAATCCGCGCTCTGGCTCGGGCCGGATGAATGGCTGCTGCTTGGCCCTGTCGGCACGCAAGTGGCAGTGGCTGCGCCGCATAGTCTGGTGGATATCTCCCACCGGCAAGTGGCGCTCGAAGTTTCGGGGTCGCGGGTGGAAGATCTTCTCAACGCCGGAGTGATGCTGGATTTGCGGCTTTCGGCCTTCGCGATTGATTTTTGCGCACGCACTCTGCTTGGGAAAGCAGATGTCGTGATATGGCGCCGCGAGCCGAACCGTTTTCATTTGGAGGTTTGGCGCAGTTTCGCGCCCTATGTGCGCGCCTATCTCGAACAGGCGAGCGCCGGGCTGTGAATGTGTCTATAGGCCGAGTTCCGAGTGCGATCCAACCCTGACAAGTTGGAGTTGATCGTCTGATTTTCGGTAAATAAGGACAAGATCCGGTCTGATGTGACAATCCCTGTGGTCGTTCCACGCACCTGAAAGAGCGTGATCCCGAAATTTTTCAGGTAAGCTTATGTCATTCGCGAGCGCCGAAATGACTTCGATAAATGCCTGGTCGCTCCACCGTGCATTTCGAATCTCTCGCTTATAATCGCGTTTGAATGAACTTGTTCTGCCAATTGTCCGCATGTAGCTTCCGCTCCTGTCATGGGGACACTAGCAACGATGAACGCCCGAATTCAATGCACTGCAGTTTGGCCGCCGGAGTTTTTTAGCGCAGTGTAACGTTTGCATCATTCTTCATCTTCGCCATTTAAATCTGCCATCAAGCCTTCAACTGATTTAAAAGTTTTGAGCTTGCCTTTTCGTGATTCAAGCATCGCTGCTATAGTTTCTTCGTTGGGCACCAAAGGTTCAAACGGAAGGGCCTTTTCACGGGCTATGCGCGTCAGCAAAATGCGGAATGCATCTGAAACAGTGAGCCCCATTGTAGCTAATACAGCTGAAGCTTCTTCTTTGATTTTTTCGTCTATCCGCGCCCGGACTACAGAGTTCGTTGACATGACACACACCTCATTACATTGAGCTACAATGTAGCTCAAATTTGGCGGTAAAGTGAAGTGAATTGTGAAGACAAAGACGACGTCGTGATTGCAGTGACGTCCCTGCTCATCTTAAAAAGGGTTTCTCAAAATTCAAAGTTTGAGCTAGGCACACGTGATCAGGAACTTAATTGTGTTAGTTGCGTGAGGGAATGAACGGAAGGCCAGGAATGTGAAGTTGTCATGCCGTTGAAACCGCTCTGGATCGTCGTTGCCGTGGCGCAAAATCGCGTTATCGGCAATGACAACAAGCTGCTCTGGCACATCCGCTCAGATTTGCAGCGCTTTAAAGCGCTTACGCTTGGCAAGCCAATGGTGATGGGGCGCAAGACCTTCGAGTCTATCGGCAAGGCTTTGCCGGGTCGCGAGACCATCGTTGTCACGCGGGATCGCGGGTTCAGCGCGCCCGGTGTGCATGTGGCGCAGAATATGGACGAGGCACTGGCCACGGCCGCGCATCTGGCAGACGGGATGAATGCCGAAGCCATCGCAATTGCGGGCGGCGGGCAAATTTATGCTCAGACGCTGCCACTTGTCGCACGGGTATTTGAAACCGAAGTCGCGCTTCAGCCTCAAGGCGACACCGTTTTCCCGCGCCTTGGTCCGGAGTGGAGGCTTGAGCAGGAACAATCGTTTCCCGCGGGCCCAAAAGACGAGGCTGCCTTCACCTTCTTCGATTATATCCGCAGAAACTAAGTTCGCACGGTTTAGTCCGGCGCTCACTTACAAATCTGACGCATTGCAAGCGTAGTTAGGCTCCCCTATATACCAACTCAATCCCGCAGCTTGCGTTTCGCGCTGCGGACAAGATGAGGTAGTTGATGCCCTGGTCAAATCAGAATGGTGGCGGGCCAAGAGGCCCGAATGTGCCAAGCCCTTGGGGTCAAGGCTCG
>JANXSV010000225.1 GCA_025356505.1 Methylovirgula sp. | reverse complement strand
TGGACGAGCAGAGACGCAGCTTCTCGGAGAGCAAAGTTAACGTCGGATGGTTTCAGCGGATCAGCGAGAGCCGTTGAAAGCGCACCGGCAAATTCGTAGATATGCGCAATACAGCGGTTAAACCGCAGCTTTTCAACATCGTCTGTCACTCTCGACACTGCGAGATGCGCAGCCTTGCGGACGGCTTTTGCTTCCGGCGACATAGGAGTTGCCTCGGCAATGGTTGCCGGGATGGAACTGAGTTCACCGATCAGCCGCCAAAGCCGCTGGACAAAGCGACCGGCACCCTGAACGCCTTCTTCTGTCCAGATAACGTCACGCTCGGGCGGAGAATCTGACAACATGAACCAGCGCGCAGTGTCCGCGCCGTAATTGGCAATGATGTCATCGGGATCTACAGTGTTTTTCTTTGACTTTGACATTTTCTCAATTGAGCCGATGTCAATTTTATCGTCTGATTTCAGAGAGAAAGCTGTTCTTTCCCCACCGATTTGTTCGAACCGGATTTCCGACGGCGACAGCCATTCGCCGGTGGACGAACGATATGTTTCGTGCACCACCATGCCTTGCGTAAACAGGCCAGCAAAAGGCTCCGATATTCCCGTGTGCCCGGTCCTTTTCATCGCCCGGGTAAAGAACCGCGAATAAAGCAAGTGAAGGATCGCATGTTCAATGCCGCCAATATATTGATCTACCGGCAGCCAGTGATCGACAGCTTCGCGGCTTGTGGGTGACTGCTGATTTGTCGGGTCGGTAAAGCGGGCGAAATACCATGACGAATCCACAAATGTGTCCATAGTGTCGGTTTCGCGGCGCGCGCCGCGGGCGCACTGGGGACAGGGCACGTTTTTCCATGTCGGGTGCCGATCAAGAGGATTGCCCGGCAAATCAAATGTGACGTCTTGAGGCAATGTGACGGGTAACTGGTCCCGCGGCACAGGTACGGTTCCGCAAACCTCACAATGAATTACAGGGATAGGACTGCCCCAATAACGCTGACGCGAAATACCCCAATCGCGCAGGCGATAATTGATTTTGCGCCTCGCCTGCGGTGATCCCAGTAAAGATGTCTTTTCCAGCCGTTGCGCAACTGTATCATAAGCATCGTCAACGCTCATTCCATTCAGAAAATCCGAGTTAATTATGACGCCATCGCCAGTATAGGCTGTATTAGAGATACGAAACTCGGGGGCGGCTTGGACTGTGGGACACACTACGGGTGTTACACTTAGATTATACTTGTTGGCAAAGTCGAGATCGCGCTGATCATGGGCGGGGCAGCCGAAAATGGCGCCTGTGCCGTAGTCCATGAGAACAAAATTTGCGATCCAGACCGGAAGGGTGCGACCTTCAACAAACGGATGCGCTACACGCAATCCGGTATCTATGCCCATTTTATCCGCAGTTTCGATCGCCGCTAAAGATGTACCCATACGGTTACATTCGGCAATGAAGTCGGTAACGGCTGGATCGCTCGTGGATAATGCAGCCGCGAGAGGATGACCTGCAGCTATAGCCACAAACGAAGCCCCAAACAAAGTATCAGGACGCGTTGTGTAAACTTCTACTTCCTTTTGCGGAATAAGATTGTTGCCCACGACACCAAACCGAATAAGAAGACCTTCAGATTTGCCAATCCAATTTTTTTGCATCAGCCGGACCTTTTCAGGCCACCGCTCCAAAGTCTCTAAAGCCGACAGAAGCTCTTCCGAATAATCACTGATCTTCAAAAACCACTGCGTGAGCTCGCGTTGCTCGACAAGCGCGCCGGAACGCCAACCGCGACCATCAATAACTTGCTCGTTGGCCAGTACAGTTTCATCAACAGGGTCCCAGTTTACTTTGGAATTCTTGCGATCAACCAAACCGGCATCAAGAAAATCGAGGAACATCCGCTGTTGGTGTTTGTAATAAGTCGGGTCGCAGGTTGCGATTTCGCGCGACCAATCTAATGAAAGCCCCATGCTTTTAAGCTGGTCACGCATCGTCGCAATGTTGGCATAGGTCCAAACAGAAGGATGAGACCGCATTTGTTTCGCGGCATTTTCCGCCGGAAGACCGAACGCGTCCCATCCCATCGGGTGCAAAACGTTGAAGCCGCGGGCTCGCCGATAGCGGGCAACAACATCCCCCATGGCATAATTGCGCACATGGCCCATGTGAATGCGACCTGAGGGGTAGGGAAACATCTCCAGCACGTAGTACTTAGGGCGCGTATCGTCGTTTCGCGTGAAAAATGTCTGATTTTCCGCCCAGAACGACTGCCATTTCAGTTCAACTTCGCGGGAATTGTAGCGCTCTGATCTCATGACCGGTGAATTTGCCTCGTTAAAAAGTAGGTGCACTTCGCATCAAATTGCGGCAATGGTCAAATATATAAAGCAACTTCTTCAGGACGCAGACGGATATGCCCGAGCCAGAAATCAAACAGCCGTTCCCTTCCGCGGTGACTGCTCTAAACAATGTAAAGTTTATTGTAGCAAGGGCTGCAGCGGATGCCGCACACGCTCCTAGCCAAGTAAATCTCGTCTGCGTGAGCAAAACGCAGAGTGCAGATACAATCCGGCCGCTGCTGGACGCAGGTCATCGTATTTTCGGGGAGAACAGAGTCCAGGAAGCACAAAGTAAGTGGATAGATCTCAAGCAGCGATTTCCTGATATCGAGCTTCATTTGATCGGGCCATTACAAAGTAACAAAGTTGCTGATGCTGTGGCGCTGTTCGACGTCATTGAAACGGTTGATCGACCCAAACTGGCAGAAGCTATCGCTCAGGAATTTACAAAGACAGAGCGACGACCTGCACTCTATATTCAAGTGAATACGGGTTCGGAGCCGCAAAAGGCGGGTATTTTACCCGAGGCGCTTGACGCCTTCATTGACGACTGCACATCTAGACTTGGCCTAACCATTGAAGGTTTGATGTGTATTCCGCCCGTAAACGAGCAAGCCTCCGGCCATTTTGCCTTTTTACGCCTTGCAGCGCAGCGCCACGGACTAAAAACCCTATCGATGGGAATGAGCGCGGACTATGAGCTGGCCATTCAGCTTGGTGCGACCCATGTGCGGGTTGGGAGTGCGATTTTCGGAGC
>JANXSV010000384.1 GCA_025356505.1 Methylovirgula sp. | reverse complement strand
GCGAATCGGCTAATCACACTCGCGAAAAAACACTCACTTTTTTGTGAAAGTTAAGTTCACGGGCGTTTTGGCGGCAGCGGAACATTTGCCAAGGCGGGAGTTGGCTGTTCCGCAACGGCCTCAGCATCATCGCCAAAGGGCAAAAACTTCTTGTAGAAGGGCTTTTCCACCTTGGCGGTCTGCTGGAAGGTCGAGGTCGGGCCGGTTTGCACCAGAGCCATGGCGTTATTGGTGTCAGGGAGAGCCGAAGTTGCCGCCAGAACCGTTTTGTCCACCGGCTGCGTTGTGGCTGGGACAGTTGTCTTGGCTACGGCCTGCACGATGGGAGGCGTCTTCGATTTTGGATCGTTAAGCACCACTTCGGTCGGAAGTTCGGCGATAGCTTCCGGGCGGCTCATCTCAGCAACTTTGTTGCGGAAATCGGGGTGCTGCCCACCATCCTGATAGACCAGTTTGATTGGTTGCACACCTTTGGCTACGAGTTCAGCGATCGCTTCATTATCCTTGGCCTGCTTCTGGGATACGGCTGAAGCAAGCTGATCCTCCGTCTTGAGCGCGGGGCAAGGGCTGCCAGCGTCAAGCGGAGTGCCATCGGCAGTCTTGGCGTCGAAAACATAATGATGGCCGCAGACACCAACGGCGGGTTCAGCCTTCGTCACCTCGAAATGATCCGAACCTTCCTTAAGATTGCGCCAGAACGGCATATTCTGGTCGAGGCGGTGCTTGGCAAGATTTTCGGCTGTCATGCGAAACGGGAAAGACTGCATCTGGATGCTGTGCTGGCCGCCGTTAAAAGATTCGCGCGCGATGGCATAAATCTCAGAAATCTGCGCATCGGTCATGGAATAGCAGCCTGCCGATGAGCAGATACCATGCACCATGATGGCGCCGCCGGTGTGTCCGAGCGAGCGGTCAAGCGCGTTAGGATAGCCGACATTGAACGACAGGTAATAGGACGAATTGGGGTTCATCTGCGCGGGGGTGACGCCATAGAAACCTTCCGGCACCTGACGGTCGCCTTCACGCACCTTCGGGCCGAGCTGCCCGGACCAGCGGCACATGGGAAAGGTTTTCAAATAGGCGTAGGTGCCATCCGGCTTTTGTTTCCAGACCTCAAACTCGGCCTCTTTTTTGAACGTACGGATGAGGGTTGCGGCATGTTGATCGGAGCCAATTTTGTTCATCATGGCAATGGTCGCGGCCGGAACAGGCTTGGTGGCGCGGGCGTTCGGGCTGGAGGAGTCGTCACAGCCTGCCACACTCAGGGCGAGGAGAGAAGCACCAAACAAAAATGCGGCTGTGCGCAACCCAGAGAAGCTGATCATCTTCAACATGCACCCTTCATATACCATAAACCCTGCCGGTTCATACAATTTGAACTACAAAGAGTTTCAAATTCTTAACTACTGTGTTCAGCGTTGGTTTTGCGACATTTATAGTCAACAACGCCTTAACATTCGGGCTTATTGCTTGGCGAATTCGGCAATACTAAGACCGTTGGACAAAGAGCGCTTGAGCTTTGTCAGATCTTGCGGCCCATATTGAGAAATTTTTCGGCGCGGGCATTTCTCACTGCTTCACCCGAGAGCGTCGATAGGTCTTTCAAAGCGCTTTCGATGGCCTTCGCGGTGGCCTGGATTGCAGCGGAGGGGTCCGAGTGCGCGCCGCCGGGAGGCTCGGTGATGATGGCATCGATGATGCCGAATTTGAGCAGGTCCTGCGCGGTGATTTTCATGTTGGTGGCAGCATCCTGCGCCCGCGATGAATCGCGCCACAGGATCGAGGCCGAGGCTTCCGGCGAGGCAACGGTGTAAATTGAATGTTCCAACATCAAAACGCGGTTGCAGCTGGCGATGGCCACAGCGCCGCCAGACCCGCCTTCACCGATAACCACAGCAATATTGGGAACGTGTAAGGCCAGCGCAGCATCGGTTGAGCGGGCAATGGCCTCGGCCTGTCCACGCTCTTCAGCGTCGATGCCGGGGAAGGCGCCCGCGGTGTCCACCAGCGAGATCACCGGCAGCTTGAAGCGCTCGGCCATTTCCATCAGTCGAACAGCTTTACGATAGCCCTCGGGGCGCGCCATGCCGAAATTGTGCTTGAGGCGGGTGGGTGTGTCCGAGCCTTTTTCCTGGCCGATGACCATCACCGAGCGCCCGCGAAATGTGCCGATGCCGCCGATGATCGCATCGTCATTGGAAAACTTTCGATCGCCCGCCAAGGGTGTGAAGTCCTCAATGAGCTCACGGACATAATCCGAGAGATGCGGACGCTGCGGATGGCGTGCAACCTGGGTTTTCTGCCAAGGAGAGAGATTTGCATAGAGGTCCGCCAGGGCTTTCGCCGATTTGACCTGTAGCCTTGTCAGCTCTTCACCGATGGCGACGCCGTTGCCGGCCATGGCCCGCAGTTCCTCGACCTTGGCCTCAAGATCTGCAACAGGTTTTTCAAAATCGAGATATGCGCGCATCAGACTATGTGACCATCCATGTTCTGGCCGGAACCTGACGAGTTCGGCGGCTTTAGTCAAGCTTTGAGCCGTCACTTTTGGGGGCGGGGGACACAGCGGCGGGATTTTGATGCCCGCAAAGCGGTGCCAACGCGGATCAAATCAAGTGTTGCTCAAGGTGATATCTTGCTCAAGGTGATATTTTGCTCAAGGTGATATCTTGCTCAAGGGATGCAGGTCCCGCACCATCGCCTTCATCCGCTCATCAAGGACGTGGGTATAGATCTGCGTTGTCGAGATGTCGGCATGGCCGAGCAATTCCTGCACAATGCGTAGGTCCGCGCCGTTTTGCAGCAAATGGCTGGCGAAAGCGTGGCGCAGCACATGGGGCGAGATCAAACTTGCGGAAATGCCGCTCTTGAATGCCACCTCCTTTAAATCGCGTGCAAACGCCTGGCGGGTGAGATGGCCGGTTTCGCTGGCGGCTGGAAAAAGCCATTTGCTTTTGGGCGACGCAAGTTTGGCAGCCTCAACCTGCAACAAATAGGCATCCATGGCGAGGCGCGAAGGCGCAGACAAAGGCACCAGGCGGTCGCGTCCGCCCTTACCCTTTACGGTGAGGAAAGGATCCCTGCTGCGCGCGGCACTGCGGGGCAGCGATACGAGTTCCGACACGCGCAGGCCGGTGGCATAGAGCAGTTCCACCAGACATTGCATTCTTGCCTGCCGGATTTTGTCAAAATCGGAGGTTGTTGGGGTAATTTGCGGGCGCGTGGCAGCCAGCAAGCGGTCCACGTCCGCCATGGAGAGGGTTTTGGGCAGAGGCCGTCCGCGTTTTGGACCTTCAATCACAAGGCCGGGATCATCACCGCGATGGTTTTCAGCATATAAAAACCGGTGAAACTGGCGCACCGCAGAGAGGTGGCGCGCCGCAGTGGTGGTTTTGAAACCCCGGCCGTCGAGTTCGGCAAGATAGTCGCGCAGGTTTTGTGTGGTGACGGAAGCCAGTTTCAGTTTTCGCCGCGACAAGAATTCCAGATAATCGTCCAGATCGCGCGTGTAGGCGGCAAGCGTATTGGCGGCGGCTCCGCGTTCTGCGGCCAGCATTTCCAGAAATTGCGCTTTGAGGGAGAAATCCTGCGCACTCATTTGTTGAGCTTATTAGCCGGAATGGTAATGGTCATCTCGTGCTGCTGCGGCTCGACAAAGGTGACCAGCGCCAACAGGCTGCCATAGCCGAGCGCGCCCAGAATTGCGACGGTGAGGACAAATCTGATCAGACTTGGCATATTCGCGTCCTTACTTTTGCGCGGTCTGGATTTTTGCGGTTCCGGATTTTTTGCGCTTCTATGTGACGGGTAACGCTCTAAAATGCAAGTTTTGACGCTGGACTGAAATTATGCACCGCGCCCTCTCAAAATTTTCGCATGACTATGGTATTGCTGGCAGATGATGACTTCTACCACACCCGCCGCGGGGGGCGCTGTTGGCCCGCAGGATGCAAGAGCGACTGCCATTGTTCAAGCGCTGGGCACACGTTCCATAGTTCTTATCGGCATGATGGGAGCAGGCAAGACGTCGGTGGGTAAAAAGCTCGCTGCGCGGCTGGCTTTGCCGTTCAAGGATGCCGATGCCGAAATTGAAATCGCGCATGAAATGTCGATTCCGGAAATTTTTGCCACCTATGGCGAAGCCTATTTTCGTGATGGGGAACGCAAAGTGGTATCGCGCCTGCTCAATGACGGGCAGCAGGTGCTGGCCACGGGGGGCGGTGCCTATCTCAATGCGCTGACGCAGGCGCGCATCGCCGAACGGGGCGTTTCGGTCTGGCTGAAAGCGGATTTCGAGGTGCTTATGCGCAGAGTTCGCAAAAAGGCCAATCGTCCACTGCTGCAGACGGCTGATCCGGAAGGCACCTTGCGCGGCCTGATTGATCAACGCTATCCGGTTTATGCCCAGGCAGATGTGACGGTCTTATCAAAGGACGGGCCGCACGAAGCGGTGATTGAAGATATTTTGCAGCAGTTGGAAAAGCGCTTCAACCTGCCCAACCCACGAACGAAGCCTGTCGCCGTAACGCTGCGGGTTGGGTTGGGCGCTCGCTCTTATGATATCATTATCGGGGATGCCCTGCTGGCCGGGGCCGGGGCAAAAATTGCCAAACTGTTTCCGCAAAGCAATTGCGCCATCGTGACAGATGAGACAGTTGCGCGGCTGCACTTGCAACCATTGCAAGACAGCCTGCATCAGGCGGGTGTGAAGATAAGCGTCATCACAGTGCCGCCGGGCGAGGGCAGCAAAAGCTACGCGATGTTCGAAAAGGTTTGCGATGGCATTATCGCAGCAAAGCTGGAGCGCGGCGATATTGTTGTGGCTTTTGGCGGCGGTGTCGTGGGTGATCTTGCCGGATTTGCTGCTGCCTCGGTGAGGCGCGGCATGCGCTTTATTCAGATACCGACGTCCTTATTGAGCCAAGTGGATTCTTCTGTTGGCGGCAAGACAGGCATCAATTCGCCGCACGGCAAGAATTTGATTGGCGCTTTTTACCAGCCGTCGCTGGTGCTGGCCGATACGTCTGTGCTCGATACTCTGTCTGTGCGTGAGTTTCGCGCCGGATATGCCGAGGTCGCCAAATATGGCCTGATTGATGATGCCCCGTTTTTTTACTGGCTGGAGCAGAACTGGCGAGATGTCTTTGCTGGCGGCGCAGCGCGG
>JANXSV010000358.1 GCA_025356505.1 Methylovirgula sp. | reverse complement strand
GTTGCTACAATATCAGCACCAGTTTGTCTGAGCGTTGCAAAAAACTTTTCCGGACGACCAATGCCAGCAAAAGCGTAAACGCGCTGTCCCGCAAGGCCCTCCGCAATCGCCGCGTCCGGAACAAGGGTGGCGGAGAAGGTGAGTATAGCCGGGACGCGTTCTGCGAGCTCCGTAATATTCGGGTTTGCTTTCCCGATCAAAACCACGGCATCTATGTGGAGGATTTGCGCTTTTAGCGACGCCCGAAGCGGCCCTGCCGGAAAACAGAGGCCGTTTCCGACACCCACTGCGGCGTCCACAACAGCAATAGAGAATGTTTTGGTGAGTGTGGAATTCTGCAATCCGTCATCCATGATAATGACCGTTGCACCCGCCGCGACTGCCGCGCGCGCTGCCGCCACCCTATCGACGCAAATGAAGCACGGCGCAACTTGCGCCAAAAGCAAAGGCTCGTCCCCAACTTGCGCGCTGGTATGTTGAGTGGAATCGATCAAAACGGGGACGTTTGTCGATAATTCGCCGCCATAGCCGCGCGAAATGAAAAACGGTCTATGACCGTCTTCGCGTAGTATATGTCCTAGCATCAGACAGGTCGGCGTTTTACCGGCACCGCCGAGTGTGAAATTACCAACGCAAATCACTGGAATATCTAAACGAATCCCCTGCCCGCCCATCCGCGCTGCAGTGATAACACCATATATCCAACCCAGCGGCGCGAGCAGGCGGGCTGTGAGGGTTGGTTTGGGGAGCGACCAGAAGCGTGGCGATTGCATGAGAGGCCTGAGTAAAACACTGGATGAGTGACTAATCGGCTTTTTAATCCGGCACAACCACCTCCCACCAATATCGCCATAAGGTTGCCACACGACAGCTTCAAAAATCTTTCAAATTTAGAGCTACTAGAATTATGGGATAAGCGTCGGTGAAGAATCTCGAACGTATCCTACCGGACAACTGCAAGGACTTAGAATAATGCGCAATCTGGTAAAATGGGCGGCACTGGTAATGCTGGCGTGTTCGAGCCCAGCTCAAGCCAAAACAGTGTGCACCATAATCGCTGACGCCTCCGCCACAGACATTTTGGGTCAAAGCGGTGATTGCGAAACGCGCGTCACGCCGGCCTCCACGTTCAAGATTGCGCTCGCGGTCATGGGCTTTGACTCTGGATTTTTGAAAAACAATCACACGCCTTTGCTGCCGTTTCGGGAGGGGTATCCTGACTTTGGCGGCGAGGCTTGGAAGCAGCCAACAGATCCAATGCGATGGTTGCAATATTCGGTCGTTTGGTACTCCCAACAGATTACGCACGCCCTTGGTGAAAAGACGTTGCGCGATTACGCAACCAAATTTCACTATGGAAATGCAGACTTTTCCGGAGATCGTGGAAAAGACAATGGTTTGGAGCGCGCGTGGATAGCGTCCTCGCTTGCCATCTCGCCGCTAGAGCAAATCAATTTTTTGAGACAATTGGTAAGCCACCAGCTTCCGGTAAACCCTAAGGCGATAGACCAAGTTAAGGAAATCGTTGGAGTTACTGTGTTGCCAAACGGTTTTGAAGTGCATGGAAAAACTGGAATGGCTTTTCCTCGAAACCCGGACTACAGCTTCAACGAAGCAAACGCATATGGATGGTTTGTCGGATGGGTCATAAAAGATAGCCATACTTACGTCTTTGCACGGCTCATTCAGGACGAAACCAAACAAAATAGCTCAGCAGGCAATCGCGCACGCGACTCGCTGCTTAGTGAACTTCCCTCGTTGTTGAGTGTCTCTGAGCCAACCTTAGGGAGTGACCGAAACTGGAGGGAAGAAAAATGCGTCCGGTACAAAGCGGCTTGGGCGCGCTTTTTGTTAAAAAGAGGGAGCGCCGGGCTTGGCCTCGATTTTATGCAGGCACACGACCAGTTTCTAGTGTCGAACTGCAGCATCAGATCGGTATGTCCGGTTTCGCCGGAAGAATTCGAAGTTGCGAACAGTTTAACGATTTTGGCGATGAATGCTGGAACCGCCAGTACGTTTTTGCCGTTTTCCTGCCCCAAACAGTAGCGCAAAAAATGCTCTTTCAGCGCTCGCCCATGTGCAATTGTACGATGTAGGGCTCAATCGCGCGCATTATGTTTTGTGTCGCTCCAACACGTTCGTCTACGGCCTCGTGCGCGGCGCGCGCCATGGCGCGGAACTTTGCTCCATCGCTGAACAGGTCCGTAAGCGCCGCCGCCAGCTCAGAGGCATCATTAACCTGCAATGCCCCGTTTGCCTTATGCGGACCGTGAGGCTCTTGAAGAAAGGCATAGACCTCGGTAAAATTATGAACGTGCGGGCCAAAAAGGATGGCGCAGCCAAGCTTGGCCGGCTCAATAGGGTTTTGACCGCCGCGCGCCACGAGCGACCCACCCATGAATACGACCCCTGCAAGCCGATAAAACAGCCCGAGTTCGCCCATCGTATCGGCAATATAGACCAAAATGTCCGATTTCGGATGATACCCCAAGGATCTGACGGCGGTGCGCAGGCCTTGAGCTTGAGCGAGCGTTTGGATTGAACTGCCGCGTTCCGGATGGCGTGGGACGATGATTGTCAGCAGATTGGCAAAGCGGTTCGCCAGGATTTTGTGGACATTCAGCAAAATCTCGTCTTCGCCGGGATGTGTGGAGGCAGCCACCCACAGCGGGCGTACACCTACCAGGCCGGTAAGTTCTGCCAACGCCTCTCGGGCCACAGGAGGAGCGGGTGCGTCAAATTTTAGGTTTCCTGTCACCAGCACACGAGCCGCGCCAAGCTGCATCAAGCGGGCAGCATCCTCAGCGGTTTGCGCGAGAACCATATCAATCTGGCTCAAAATGCTGGCGATCAGACTTGGGAATTTTTGCCAACGGTCGAAAGATCGTTGGGACAAGCGCGCATTGACCAGAATGAGAGGCACATTTCGGCGATGAATATTGCTGATGAAGTTCGGCCAGATTTCACTCTCGGCGAATATCACCAGATCGGGATGCCAATGGTTGAGGAAACGCTTCACATATCTGGGCACGTCCAGCGGAACAAACTGATGGACTGCGCCGGGCGGCAGGCGTTTCTGCGCCAAAACGGCCGAAGTGAGAGTGCCTGTGGTTAGCAGAATCCGAAATCCAGCCAGTTGCAATTTGTCGATCAACGACATCAGGGACAGAGCCTCCCCGACGCTGGCGCCGTGCAGCCAGACCAGCTTGCCTTCCGGCCGGGCAATGCTTGCATAACCTTTGCGCTCATAGAGGCGGGTGGGGTTTTCCTTGCCACGCGAGCGCCGCCACCATAGGTAGGGCGTAACCACGACGCCGAAGGCTCGCGTCGCCAGTTTCCACACAAAAAAACCGAGACCGGCCAAAATCATGTATCGGCCCCGGAATACGGCCCGGGCGCAAAAATCGGGTGCGGGCTCCCCATCTTGGTGAAGGCCCGGACATGGATTGCATTCAGCTCAGTTTCCAGCTCGCAGCGCTTGCGTTCCAACTCAACAGCATCGGCGTCCGCCGGGACAAAAATTGGCCGGCCGACAACGACGATGCCTTTTGAGAACGGCAACGGTAGGCTCATATGGTCCCAACTGTCAAAATCGCGGCGACGCTTGCTTACAACGGCTATTGGCACTATCGGGCATCCGGAATGCTGCGCCATTGCAATAATGCCACTCCCTGCCTTACGGGCGATTTTGGGAACATCAGCTGTCATTACGATCGATGATCCTTGTTGCAAGGCACGTAAGACCTCCCTTGAGGCCGATACCGCGCCCTTGCGGTGCATGTCCTGAGCTTCGCCGCCAGACCCACGAATGATATTTGCGCCGAGCTTCCGTGCAACGCGCGCGTTGAGCTCTCCGTCTCTGTGGCGCGAGATCATCACTGAAAACGGGCGCTTTGAAGGCCTTGCGACGTGGATCATAAAATGCTGACCATGCCACGTTGTCGCAATCAAAGGGCCGAGGGCCGCCATGTTCTGCAATGCGTCTACGGGTTCGAAGACATAATGCGTTGTGCCGCGGATGAGACGAAACCCAAGGGCGGCGATGCTCGATCCAAGCCCTAAGACCACAGACGAACGCCCGAGCGCTTTGAAAAATTGCAAAAGCTTAGCTCTGAACCGAGGCGGCAGCCGGATCGAGGATCCGATGCAAGTGGACAATGAAATACCGCGTGTGAGCATTATCAACCGTTGCCTGAGCCTTGGATTTCCACGCAACAACCGCCGAGGCATAGTCGGGATACATGCCGACCAAATCGACCTTGCTCAAATCCCGAAACTCGGTTCCGCCAAGATGTGAGAGTTCTCCGCCAAATACCAAGTGCGGGAGCTGTTTTGCAGGTGATGTCATGATACAAGTTCCGTGTAAGTGTAAGGCGTTTCCATTTTTCCCCGGTATTTTTCGGCTTATCGTGCGAAAGGCGGCAGTGCAGCGGTTAACATAGTGCACGCTGTCTTGTGCAACGGATCTCGCGCCGCGACAAGGCCGCCGTGCCTGGTATCCGCGCCATTATAGCGAATGCGCTCATTGCCGAAACCGGTCAAAGGAACATGGGCTTCGCGCAAGATAAGGTCTGCAGCCGCAATGTCCCAATCATGGGCGTTGGGCCCGGCAAGTCCGATATCGATGGCATTGGTTGCCACGCTCACAAGCCTATAGGCCAGAGACGGTATTTTTGGCACGCGCTGAAGTGCCATACCAGATCGGCTCAGGATGTCGAGGAGAGGTATGGGGCCAGCGGCTATGATGTTTCTAGGCACAGCAGGCAAATGGGTCATCCTCTTACCGTTAAGTTCCGCACCTTGCCCGATTTCAGCTGAAAAAATCTCGTTCAAAGCTGGCGCAACCAGAGATGCTAAAACGGGTTGGCCATCCTCCACGAGCGCGACGGACACCGCCCAACGTGGGTCACCGCTCATAAAAGCACGCGTGCCAT
>JANXSV010000347.1 GCA_025356505.1 Methylovirgula sp. | reverse complement strand
GCGCGGCGATCCCGGCTTGCGTGTGGGTGCGGCCGACCAGAATTGCGACCCAAAAATAATAGAGCGCAATGAGAAGTGTTATCAGGCTGGTGTAGACAGGCATCGTGACTTCCTTCTTTTTAAACACAGAATTGGACGGCTTGCGTCGCAAAACTGAAACGTGGAAATTTCAACCAGGCAGGTACAAATTTTGTGCTATCCGCCGTACAAACTCAGAACCGGACAGGTGACAATTTAAACCGCTTTTAGAGGCAGATTTCCGGTTTGGCCATATTTGGCCTAGAATGTCCTGCTTTTGGCCTAAGTCTACCTAGTTTTGCACAGATTTTTCGGCCAGGCTCTAAACTCGAAATCATAATGTCTTCGCTGGCGCCGCCGGTGGTTTTACAACACTTCTCACAATCATTTCAATGACTTGAAGGCGGGCTGTTTCAAATTCTTCGTCAGAGAGCGGCGCGCCGCCATTCATCGCCGCTATCTGCGTGGAAAAATCGGCGTAATGCTGCGTTGTTGCCCAAATCATAAAAAAAAGCGCTTTCGGAGCGACAGGATAAATTTTCCCGTCACTAATCCAGCGTTGAACGACGATTTCGTGATCCGAAACCCATTCTTTTAGCGTTGTTTCCAAAAAATCCTTGATCATAGGCGCGCCGCGCATGATTTCGGACGCCCAGATTTGACTTCCTAAAGGCATTGTTCGGGACAAATCCATCTTCATCCCAATATAGCGTGACAGAGCTACTTCTGGCTCTTCATTATCATCCATTGATGATGCCGCGCTAAGCCATACGGTAAGTACTCGTTGCAAAACGATACGATATAGATCTTCCTTGGTGGCAAAATAATAGTGCAAATTTGCTTTAGGGACGTCCGCTCTACGCGCAATTTCTGAGGTCGTTGCACCTTTGAACCCGACCTCAGCGAAGACAGACTCTGCTGCGGCCAGTATAGCCGCTTCGTTATCGGCGCGGATGGAGGTTTTTGGCGGCTTAACTTGCAAATTACTATCCCAAAACTGATGAGAATGCCGAAACCGTGCTGCAAAAACAGCCGACTCGCATGTGCTTTTATCATGAAATCCTATTTTTTGAGCATGAACAAGAATTGACCAAATGGTCAAGTCGTCATAGCTTTGAAGCAAGCTGTTGAATTCTAGCAAGATGCGGAAAAGCCGATGCCAGACCTATCGAACATGCGTATTAACGGGCAGCGCCTCTGGGATACTCTTATGGAGATGGCGAAAATCGGTGGCACGCCTAAGGGTGGTTGCAAACGTCTCACCCTGACCGATCTCGATAAACAGGGCCGTAAATTGTTCGAAAAATGGTGTGAATCCGCCGGTTGCACCATGACCATCGACGAAATGGGCAATATGTTTGCCCGGCGCCAAGGCAGCGAGACACATTTGCCGCCTGTGATGATGGGTAGCCATCTCGATACTCAGCCGACAGGCGGTAAGTTTGACGGCGTGCTCGGCGTCTTGGGTGCATTAGAGGTTGTTCGAAGCCTTAATGATCTTAACATCAAAACCAAATATCCTATAGAAATCGCGAATTGGACCAATGAAGAGGGTTCGCGATTTGCTCCTGCAATGGTTTCGTCAGGCGTTTTTGCCGGAGCTTACACAAAAGAGTTTGCCTATTCCCGCAAAGATTCTGAGGGAAAGACTTTAGGGGAGGAATTAGATCGGATCGGATTTAAGGGTTCTGCACCGGTTGGCGGGAAAAAAATCCACGCATTCTTTGAACTCCATATCGAACAAGGGCCAATACTTGAGGCTGAGAACATTGACATTGGCGTGGTAACGCACGGTCAGGGTCAATTCTGGTATGAGATTACGCTGACGGGCTTTGAGAGCCACGCCGGCTCAACTCCAATGCCGCGCCGCAAGGACGCTCTTTTAGGCGCGGCTCGGATCGTTGAGCTCGTTAACAAAATTGGACTTAGTCACGCACCAAACGCTGTTTCGACTGTCGGCATGCTCAATCCCTATCCGGGATCGCGCAACGTTATACCCGGTCAGGCGTTTTTGACTGTTGATTTTCGTAGCCCTTCTGATGAGACATTGGTCAAAATGGCCAGCGCCCTGAAACGCGGTGTTCAACGGATATGCGCCAAAGGTGGTTTGACTTTCGAAATCAAGCAAGTCTTTGAATATAAGGCGGTTCCTTTTAGCGCGGATAACATTTCAGCGGTTCGTCGAGCAGCCGCACATTTCGGCTACTCCCACCGGGATATCGTGTCGGGCGCGGGACACGATGCATGCTACATGGCGAGGGTGGCCCCAACTTCCATGATTTTTACGCCATGTGTTGACGGGATAAGCCATAATGAAGCTGAAGACATCTCAATCGAATGGGCGACGGCCGGCACAAATGTTTTGATGCACGCAGTTTTAGAGAAAGCCGAAGTAATTTAGGAGGTTGGAATGACTACGGTCATACGAAACGGCACGGTTGTAACTGCCGATCAAACATTTAAAGCGGATGTTCTCATCGAAGGAGAGACAATTTCCGCTATCGGCTCCAACCTGAAAGGTGCCACGGAAATCGACGCAAGCGGATGCTACGTCATGCCTGGAGGTATTGATCCGCACACGCACTTGGACATGCCATTCATGGGCACTCATTCAGCTGACGATTATGAAAGCGGAACTAGAGCAGCGCTGTCGGGCGGAACTACGATGGTCGTAGATTTTTGCATCCCTTCCCACGGTCAGAAGCTAATGGACGCCTTGGCGGCGTGGGATTTCCGTTCGCGCAATGCGATGGCCGACTACTCATACCATATGTGCATAACCTATTGGAATGACGACGTTAAAAGAGAAATGTTGGACGTCGTAAACCGGGGCGTCACCACCTTTAAGCACTTCATGGCCTATAAAGGCGCATTGATGGTGAACGACGAGGAAATGTTTGCGTCGTTTCAGCGGTGTGCTGAGCTAGGGGCATTGCCGCTTGTTCATGCTGAAAATGGAGATGTTGTCGCTTCATTGCAGGCCAAATATATGAATGCAGGGATGTCGGGGCCTGAATCACACGCGTACTCGCGGCCACCTGAGGTGGAAGGAGAGGCGGCCAATAGGGCAATTCTACTTGCTGATATGGCGGGGGTCCCGCTTTACGTAGTGCATACCAGCTCAATTCAGGCGCATGAGGCCATTCGACGGGCTCGCGCAAACGGTCAGCGTGTTTACGGCGAACCGCTCATTCAGCATTTAACACTTGATGAAAGCGAATATCACAATCCCGACTGGGATCATGCCGCTCGAAGGGTGATGTCGCCGCCGTTTCGAAACAAGAAGCACCAAGAAGATCTTTGGAATGGACTTCGAGCGGGTTCGCTGCAGGTAGTCGCGACAGATCACTGTGCTTTTACGACGCAGCAGAAGCGGCTCGGACTGGTCGACTTTACAAAAATTCCCAACGGTACCGGCGGTTTGGAAGATCGCATGCCTGTGCTTTGGACACATGGGGTCAATACAGGGCGGCTTACGCTCAACGAATTTGTCGCTGTAACATCGTCTAATATTGCGAAGATTCTGAACATCTATCCGAAAAAGGGGTCAATTTCAGTTGGTGCCGACGCAGACATCGTTATTTGGGATCCGAAAGCAACAAAAACCATCTCCGCTAAAACACAGTTTTCAAGCATTGATTATAATGTTTTCGAAGGTTTTGAGCTTTGCGGACTTCCCCGCACCACAATTTCTCGCGGGGAGGTGGTTTGGAACAAGGGAGACATCTCCGCCCGCGCCGGACGGGGTAAATTCATCGCTCGCACACCGTTTTCTGCGGAATCGAAAGCTTTGTCGGCTCAGAAAGCTTCAACAGCGCCTATAAAGATTTTACGATAATGCAGGCCACTATCGATATTAAGCAGGTGTCTTTAACTTATGAAACAAATGACGGAAGCGTAAACGCACTTTCAGATATTTGCCTCACCATTGGACGAGGTGAGTTCGTTTCGCTGATAGGACCTTCAGGTTGTGGTAAAACGACCCTGCTGCGTACGATCGCGGATCTGGAGACACCGACTTCCGGTGACATACGCGTTAACGGTATGACGCCTTCGGAAGCCCGAAAAAAGCGTTCTTACGGTTATGTCTTTCAAGCTCCTGCGCTCTATCCGTGGCGAACAGTTGGAGGGAACATTTCTTTACCGTTGGAAATAATGGGAATCACAAAACAGGAGCGTAAAAAGCGGATTGCGGCAGGTCTGGAAATGGTTGGACTCAGTGGGTTTGAAGGAAAGTTTCCGTGGGCATTATCGGGCGGAATGCAGCAACGAGCTTCCATTGCCCGAGCACTTTCTTTTGATCCTGACATTTTGCTGATGGATGAACCGTTCGGCGCGCTGGACGAAATCGTTCGGGATAAGTTGAATGAACAACTTCTTCGACTTTGGGATCGAACCCTCAAAACCGTGGTTTTCGTCACACATTCCATTCCAGAAGCAGTTTTTCTATCGACAAAAATTGTGGTTATGTCTCCACGACCAGGACGCATACACGATGTGATTGAGTGTAACTTCCCCCGAGATCGCAGCTTGGAAATTCGGGAAACAGCCGAGTTCCTTGCAATAGCAAATCGGGTGCGTCGCGGTCTTCGAGAAGGTCACGGCTATGACTAGCACGCGGAGATTTTATCCGGTTTTTGTGGTGCTTACCGCACTTGTGGCGGTTTGGTACGTGGGAGCCATATGGTTGAACTGGGATTTGCAGCGCAATGCATTTGAAAATATCCACAATAGCAATTTTACGACCTCAGATCTTGTGATCGGTACACTGGGACAAGAGCGGCCTCGGTTGCCGGCGCCGCACCAAATAGTTTTTGAATTAGAAAAAAGCATACTTGAGGTTGCGCCAGGTTCAAAACGCAGCCTTATTTACCATTCTGTCATAACGCTAGAAGCGACCTTGCTTGGCTTCGTGATGGGCGCGCTCGCTGGTATTTCACTGGCCATCCTTTTGGTAAAAGTGAGAACCTTGGAAAAAGGCGCAATGCCGTGGATTATTGCGAGCCAGACCATCCCCATCATCGCTTTAGCTCCGATGATTGTAGTCATCCTGAACCAGCTTGACATCACGGGTTTGATTCCCAAAGCGGTTATCGCCGCTTATTTATCGTTTTTTCCCGTAACTGTCGGAATGGTCAAAGGACTTCGCTCCCCCGACTTGCAGCAAATGGATCTCATGCGGACTTACGATGGATCGCAGATAGAGACCTTTTTAAAGTTGAGACTACCATCTTCTTTGCCTTATTTGTTCTCGAGTATGAAAATCGCGGTGTCAGCGTCGCTCGTGGGCTCAGTTGTTGCTGAAATAACGAAATCAGAAGATGGCGGACTAGGCGCTCGCCTTCTGGCTGGTTCCTATTATGGTCAGACCATACAGATATGGAGTGCACTACTGACTGCAGCTAGCGTTGCAGCAGCGCTTATAGCCGCCGTGGGGCTTATCGAACGTCTAACTGGCACTGCGATGGGAGTGCGAGCTTGAATGATATCACGCCCACGTTGTTAATCTGGGCCGTCGGCTGGGCCTCAGTATCTCTGATTATGCAGCTTCTGCCTCCAAAAGGCTGGGGTCGCCAAGTCGGCGACATTACAATTCCAATAATATTTGCAATCACAGTTCTGGGCATTTGGGAAAGCGCAGTGACTGCATTTCATGTTCCTGCGATAATACTGCCGGCGCCTACGGCTATCTGGCACAGGTTGATAACCTCTTCGCCAACATTGCTTGCCGATTTGCAGCAGACTCTGAAGGGAATTTTGGCCGGCTATATCATAGGCAACCTATCCGGTCTCATCGCGGCTATCCTCATTGATAGGAGCGGATTTTTGCAGCGAGGTATACTGCCACTTAGCAGCTTCATTTCAGCCCTTCCCATCGTAGGAGTGGCTCCAATTATGGTGATGTGGTTCGGCTTCGATTGGCAATCCAAGGCCGCAGTTGTGGTGCTAATGACGTTCTTTCCTATGCTGGTAAATACAACTGCGGGATTGGCAGCGGCGGGCAATATGGAACGTGACCTCATGAAAACATACGGTTCGTCCTCTGTTCAAAGTTTGCTGAAACTCCGCTTGCCCGCAGCGCTTCCATTTATATTCAACGGTCTTAAACTCAACGCTAGCCTCTCTCTCATCGGGGCAATCGTAGCCGAATTCTTCGGAACACCAATTGTGGGCATGGGGTTCAGGATCAGCACTGAAGTTGGTCGTATGAACATCGATATGGTGTGGGCTACCATTGTCGTAGCAGCACTTCTAGGGTCACTTTTTTATGGGATCATTGCGCTTGTCGAGCGCCATGTAACGTTCTGGCACGCATCTTACCGCCAGAAATACTGAGGAAAGATGGAGGTTCAAATGAGGAAACTTGCATTAGGTATGGTGGCACTATGTGCTGTGGTAACCGCATCCGCATCGCTTGCGGCAGATAAAGTCACATTACAATTGAAGTGGGTGACGCAGGCGCAATTTGCGGGCTATTTCGTTGCCAAAGATAAGGGTTTTTACAAGGACGCCGGGCTTGACGTAACGATTAAGCCTGGTGGTCCTGATGTAGCCCCACCGCAAGTTATTGCAGGAGGCGGAGCTGATGTTGTCGTGGACTGGGCGCCGTCGGCTTTAGCGACGCGAGAAAAGGGCGTCTCGCTTGTTAATATAGCGCAGCCATTCAAACGTTCCGGCTTGTTGCTTGTGTGTCGTGCAGATACCGGCATTAAGACACCTGCTGACTTTAAAGGCCATACCCTTGGCGTCTGGTTTGGAGGAAACGAGTACCCACTGCTTTCGTGGCTTTCGAAACTCGGCATCAAGTCTGACGGGTCTTCGGGTGGGGTGAAGTTATTAAAACAAGGGTTCAACGTCGACCCTCTCCTGCAAAAGCAGGCAGATTGCGTGTCAGCGATGAGCTACAACGAATATTGGCAGGTCGTGGATGGCGGACTTTCACCGGACAAACTCGTTGTATTTAACTACACGGACGAGGGTGTGGCTTCGCTCGAAGACGGTCTCTATGTAATGGAAGACAAGCTAAAAGACCCTGCCTTTGTCGACAAAATGGCTAAGTTCGTAAAAGCATCCATGAAAGGATGGGAATGGGCCCGTGCCAACCCAAAAGATGCGGCAAAGATCGTACTAGATAACGATTCGACGGGCGCCCAAACAGAAAAACATCAGGTGCGTATGATGGAAGAAATCAACAAACTCACCGCTGGTTCGACGGGTAAGCTCGAGAAGGCAGACTTCGACCAGACCGTTAAAAACCTACTTGGCGCCGGGGCCGATCCCGTGATCACAAAAGAGCCGGTTGGAGCCTATACGAATGCGGTGACCGACAAGGCGATGTAAATGGTTTTCAAATGGAAGGATGTTTCAGAGCCCCCCGCTTACGCGGGGGATTTTGTCACATCCATCCGCTCTAATCGCAATTGATAAGGTACCCTGATGTACTTAGGAATCGATCTTGGTACTTCCGCGATTAAAGCGGTGTTGGTGGATGACTATGCCAACATCGTCGCGGAGGGCGTTCTGGCACTCTCTATCTCTCGACCGCGACAGAACTGGTCGGAACAAAACGCCGCCGATTTCTGGGCTGCGGCCTGCGCAGTCATAGATCAGTTAAAGGTTCAATACCCTGTTGAAATTTCACAGGTTCGCGGCATTGGCCTGTCAGGTCAGATGCATGGTGCAGTACTTCTCGATAAAAAAAATACACCCCTTCGTCCTGTTATTTTATGGAACGATGGACGATCAGCGCCGCAGAGTCAGAGCTTAAACGACTTTCACCCTAATCTGGCGATGGTTGTAGGCGTGCCAGCTATGCCGGGCTTTACAGCGCCAAAATTGATGTGGCTCAAAGCCCATGAACCCGAAGTCTTTGCCAAAATTTCCTGCATATTACTGCCAAAAGACTACATCCGCCTGAAGCTCACAGGGATTAAAGCGACGGATATGTCGGATGCAGCCGGAACTTGGTGGCTGGACCAAGCTAACCGGAAATGGTCGGCTGAATCATTGGATGTGACTTCTATCCGGCCCTCTCAACTCCCGCTTTTGCTGGAAGGAAACACGCCGAGCGGAGTGCTTTTACAGACACTGGCCGCTCGCTGGGGCATGGGCAAAAATGTTATCGTTGCCAGCGGTGCGGGCGATGCTGCGTCAGGGGCAGTCGGTTTGGGCGCAATCAATGACGGTGACGCGTTTATTTCGTTGGGAACGTCCGGGCAGTTGTTCGTGGCAACCAATAGCTATCGCCCTGCCCCATCAACAATGGTTCACGCGTTTGCTCACGCCATTCCAAATATATGGTTGCAGATGGCCGCCATGTTGAATGGAGCAAGTCCTTTGGCTTGGGGTGCAGACCTATTTGGTATGACGCCTGCTTCGCTCGCTGATATTGCGGAAGCAGGATTTAAGGGGCCAGCGTCACTTCAGTTTTTACCCTACCTTAGTGGCGAAAGGACGCCGCACAACAATCCTGATGCCAAAGGAGTTTTCTTTGGTTTGACATCAAATTCGGGGCACGCCGAGTTCGGGCAATCGATAATGGAGGGCGTGGCTTACACGTTTGCCGACGCGCTCAAAGCCGTGCTCGATGCGGGAACGAACATCACCCAGGCAGGCGTAATCGGTGGCGGATCACGTTCCAAATTCTGGGTGCAGATCCTCTCAAACGTGATGCAAATCGAACTCATACGGTATGTCGGCGCAGATAAAGGCCCGGCTTTTGGAGCGTCAAGGCTGGCGCGAATGGCAGTGACCAGCGAAACGCCTCGGGACGTCTGCATTAGACCGGAAATCAAGGATATTATTTCTCCCCAAGCGGAGCTTGTGGCTGCCTACCTGCCAAAGATAGAGCGATTCCGGCGGTTGTATCACGCTCTCAAATCAGAATTCTGATCCTGATATTCGTGCCAATTGCCATGGTAATCCTGGACATAGCCCGGACGCAAATAGTTTGGTCCAATCGGACTTTTGCCAAAACCGCCGGGTATATCAAGCATATAGGAAGGTTGGCAGAGACCTGAAACCCTACCGCGCAATTGTCGCATCAGGTTTTGGCCTTCCTCGATAGGAACCCTAAAGTGAGAGGTTCCCGGGGCAAGATCTGCATGGTTGATCGTATATGGTTTTACGCGAGCCTCCACGAATGCCCTCATCAAATCCGTGAGAACCTCAACGTCATCATTGACTCCTTTGAGAAGCACAGACTGGCTGAGCATGCTAATTCCTCCGTCGATCAGCTTGGAGCAAGCATCTCTGGCTTTTAGTGTCATTTCGCGGGGGTGGTTCGCATGCAGAGCGATGTAAACCGGCTTGTTGGCCGAGGCTAAAGCCGACACCAAAGGTGCTGTAATCAAATGGGGTGCAACCACCGGGACACGGCTGTGGAACCGAATGATCTTGACGTGAGGAATGTCCCTGAGTGCCTCCATCAGGGATTTCAGCCGCCTTGGCGAAAGAGCTAAAGGATCCCCCCCAGTGAAAATCACTTCCCAAATTTCATGTTTAGACGCGATGTAAGCTAAAATAGCATCGGTATCAGCGCGGGTGAGATTGTCGGTTTTGCCCGGTCCAACCATCTCACGTCGAAAACAAAAACGGCAATAAACCGGACAAATATGTGTGATCTTGACTAAGACACGGTCGCGATAGCGGTGCACAAGACCCGGCAGCGGAGAAAAAGCATCATCTCCTATCGGGTCAGCCAGTTCGAAAGGCAAAGTTCGCAGTTCATCGACGCTGGGAACAAACTGTCTGGCGATGGGGTCATCTGAAGTTTCAATGATGTCGGCCATGGCCGCAGACAGCGCCAATGCATATTTGTCTGCAACCCTCTCAAGCTCCGCACTCGTTTTGAGGAGGCCTGCCGAGTCAAAATCAGCGATAGTCCGTAGCGTTCTGGCTTCTGTTCTCATCGCGTCTGGGTCCATAAAACATCTTCGATATGTGTCGCACCAACGCACAACATAACTAACCTATCAAGACCGAGAGCAATACCACTGGTGGGCGGCATATGACCAAGAGCTGCAAGAAAATCTTCGTCAATCGGGTACGTCTCGCCGTAAATGCGGTCCTTCTCCCGCATCTCTTTTTGAAACCTTGCGCGTTGCTCTACTGGATCAGTTAATTCGCCGAATGCGTTTGCAAGTTCGATACCGCAAGCATAAAGCTCGAATCGTTCCGAGATTCTCGAGTCTGCGATCGATTTTCGCGCTAGTGCAGCTTCGCATGACGGATATTCGTCAAGAGCCGTCAATTGTCCTATCCCCAAATTCGGTTCAATCAGCTCAGACAGTATCCGACTAAAAATATCAGACCACGTATCGTCCGGTGCCAGACGTATTCCGGCCCGGATAGCTTGCTCTGCCAAAACTTGCGTCACCGGTTCTGGCGATAACGATGACAACAGATCAATACAAGCGTATTCCTCAAAAGCATCTTTCACGGAGAGCCGTTGAACAGGCGCGAATGGGTCACATAGCTTTCCACGCCAGTGAAATTGCTGGCAGCCCGCAGCTTCAGCCGCCGTGTGTACAAGCTCACTGCAGTCCGCGATAAGCACGGTATAATCCTCATGAGCGCGGTACCATTCCAGCATCGTAAACTCGGAATGGTGTAATGCGGACCTCTCGCCGTTACGGAATACTCTCGCCAGCGAAAAAATCTGCCTCTCTCCTGCGGCTATCAATTTTTTGAGGGCAAATTCGGGTGAAGTGTGCAGAAAAAGACGGCGTGAAGGGTCGCCCGGCAGATCAAGCGTGGTTTTGAAAGCGTGTAGGTGGGTCTCGTTGCCTGGTGAAATCTGTAGCTGGGCTGTTTCGACTTCAACAAATCCTCTCTTTTCGAAAAAATCTCTTACTTTCGCAGATATTGCATTGCGCATTATGAGTCTGGGGCGACGATCAGCATGATATTCAGGCTTCCAATATGGGGTCGGTGATTTCAAAGATCGAATCCTCGTGTGACTAGGCTAGTCAAACGCCAAAAAATCTCTATGTTGCGGCAAAATTCTGACATTAATGCTATTAACATCAAGAGGGGCACCCCGTGAAGGTCATCGCCAGTTCAATTCGCAAAGGCAATATCATCGAACGCGATGACGGCCAACTCTATGTGGTCTTGAAGGCCGAGAGTTTCCATCCTGGCAAGGGCACGCCTACGACCCAGATAGATATGCGTCGCATATCGGACGGCGTCAAAACCGCCGACCGCTATAAAACCACTGAGCAGGTGGAGCGTGCTTTCGTAGAAGACTCGGACTTCAATTATCTTTACGATGACGGTGACGCATTTGTGTTTATGAATCCGGACAATTTTGAGCAAATACATGTCACTCGCGATGTTATGGGCGAGATGGAACCGTTTTTACAGGAAAATATGAAATGCATGCTCTCCATGTTCAATGGAGTGTGCGTTGCAATTTCCTTGCCCGCAAAGGTCACTCTAGAGATCGTTGAGACCGAGCCGACGATGAAGGGCCAAACCGCATCCTCAAGCTTCAAGCCTGCGATTTTGTCAAATGGCGTCAGAACTCTGGTACCCGGCTATATTACGGTGGGCACCAAGGTGGTTATAATGACAGAAGATTCAAGCTTCGTAGAGCGGGCTAAATAAACGTATTGTTTGTGCGTCCTCACCTTCAAATTAGGGCAGAAGCTTAAGGGTTGCTCACTAACGGCTTTGACGAATGTAGACTCGATGAAACAACTAAGCTGATGGCTAGGCATAAAATATCGTTTCGAGTTTCTTAGCTAATGTCGAGCCGTCATCCAATCACGCTTGAGCAACCATGCAGCTGTGGTGAGAAAACAAATGCCGAAAAAAGTAGTCGCGCAGACATGTTCACTTGCCAATTTCTGGGCAAAAAGGCGCTTGCAAAAATAAACGCCGTTGACGGCCGCAATGATTCAAGCGGACTCGGCTTGTCCAAATGCTCTCACAAGAAATTGTGAGCCAATAATCCTCGCCACATCGACGGCTACACCGCCGATGTCATTCCACCATCAACCATAATGACTTGGCCATTCACGTAGTTAGCTGCATCGGACGCAAGAAACACCGCAGTACCTGCAATCTCCTCAGTTTCGGCCCACCTGCCTGCCGGGGTACGCGCACAAACCCAATCGTAGAAAACTTTATCGTCGAGCAAAGCTTGATTAAGCACTGTTTTCACATAACCGGGCCCAATCCCATTTACTTGAATATTATGCTTAGCAAGCTCAGCGCACATCCCTTTCGTCATCATTTTCACAGCGCCTTTAGTGGCTGTGTAGGGAACAATGTTCGCGCGCCCAAGTTCGCTCATAACAGAGCAGATATTGATAATCTTACCTCTTTTGCGTGAAATCATGCGCGCGGAGACAGCCTGGGCGGGGAAAAAAACACCGTCAATATTGGCAGAAATTATTTCGTGCCACGTCTCCTCGGGATAGTCTTGAAAGGCAGCTCGCCGCTGAATTCCTGCGTTGTTCACCAGAACATGAATAGGACCAATTTCACTTTCAATTTCATCAATCGCAGTGACAACATCCGCTTTTCTAGTCACATCGAATGCTTTCGCGGAGACCTTTAACCCTTCTTTTTCTAATGTATTTGCAGCGGATTGAAGCTTTTCTCTGTCACGACCATTAAGGACCACATGGGCTCCTGCTTGAGCCAAACCGCGAGCGATCCCAAGGCCGATGCCCTGTGAAGACCCTGTCACAACAGCCACTCGCCCCGAAAGATCAAACAGATTGTTTGTCATTTTTTGCCTTTAAAACAGATAATATCTCGTTATGTTATCGATAGCATAAATGACTTATTGAGGGCTGACTATGGCGCGCGCCGTAATTATTCACGCTGTAAAAGACTTGCGTATCGGGGAGATTGACCTGCCCGCACTCGAAGCGGGGCAGATTCAGGTCAGCGTAAAAGCGGGCGGAATTTGCGGTTCAGACCTTCACTACTATAATCACGGAGGTTTTGGCACAATCCGCATTCAACAGCCAATGATCCTGGGACATGAAGTGTCTGGCGTTATTTCTGCGCTCGGAGACCGGGTCACCGAACTTAAAATCGGTCAAAAAATTGCTGTGAATCCTAGCCGCCCCTGTAACAAGTGCCAATACTGTTTGGAGGGAAAACAGAACCATTGTCTTGACATGATGTTCTATGGGTCGGCTATGCGATTTCCGCATGTTCAAGGCGCATTCAGATCTGAGCTTATTTGCGAAGCCAGCCAAGCAGTCGTCGTTGGCGAAAAGGCATCTTTGAGCGAGGCCGCATTTGCAGAACCGCTCGCGGTATGCCTTCACGCCATGCGAAGGGCCGGCGATCTCCTCGGTAAAAACGTCCTTATCACCGGCGCAGGGCCAATCGGCTCTTTATGTGTCATTGCCGCACGCCGAGCAGGGGCTAAACAAATCGTCGTGACAGATATTGTCGATGAAACTTTGGCTATAGCCACAAAAATTGGTGCGGATATTTCAATCAACACCGCAACCAATCCAGAAGCGATGAACGCATTCGAACTAAATAAGGGGCACTTTGACGTAATGTTTGAGGCCTCAGGCAACAATCACGCTTTCAGCCGAAGTTTAGCCTGTGTTCGACCGCTCGGCGTTATCGTCCAGGTCGGACTGGGTGGCGATTTCAGCTTTATGATAAATACTCTTGTTTCCAAAGAAATCGAGTTACGCGGTACATTTCGCTTCCACGAAGAGTTTGCCACCGCCGCGCATTTTATTGATCAAAAGCTGGTGGATGTTAGCCCGCTTTTGACAGATACTGTGAGCCTGAAAGACGCAGTTCGAGGTTTCGAACTGGCGAATGATCGTACGAAAGCCATGAAAGTGCAGATCGGTTTTTGAAAGCCGCAATTCGACTGTGCAGATGAGAGTTTCACACTACCAAACGCCTGTATTTGGCATGGAAAGCCAAGGCTCTTGAGGTGCCAGTGCTTCACCATCTTGTAGCAGCTCGATCGATACATTGTCGGGAGAGCGGACAAAAGCCATGTGACCGTCTCTTGGGGGACGATTAATAAGTACGCCGCCTTTTTGAATTTTGGCACACAAACTGTAGATATCCTTTACGACATAAGCCAGATGTCCAAAATTACGACCGCCGGTATAGTCTTCAGCATCCCAATTATAAGTGAGCTCAACCATTGGAGCCTGAGATTTCTTGGCTCGCTCAAGATCCTCCGCTGCACTCAAAAAAATCAATGTGAACCGGCCTTTTTCTGATTCGTGTCTGCGAACCTCTACCAGGCCGAGTAAGTTGCAATAAAAATTGAGGCTTTCTTCAACATTTTTGATGCGAACCATAGTGTGCAAATAGCGCATAGAGTATTTCCTCCGTTGTTTTAACATGGCATGTTAAGCGGTTCGGTCAAGGACAACTCAGATGAATGATGACAATGCGCGCAAAGAGCGGGCAGCTTTAGCGTCGATTTTTGCCAGTGCCGCATTGACGGTAGCGAAGCTGGTTGCAGGCCTTCTCTCGGGGTCCCTGGGTCTGTTGTCCGAAGCAGGTCATGGATTGTTAGATACGGGGGCCACTACAATCACTTACTTTGCCGTCAAAGAGTCCTCAAAACCCGCCGATGAAGAACATCACTTTGGTCACGGCAAAATTGAAGCTGTCGCCGCGTTGGGCGAAACAGGATTGCTTTTAGTACTGTCGGTCGTGGTAGTCACAATAGCAATCTATAAATTAAACCATGGAGGCGATGTCGTAGTGCCAAGCAAGTTGGCATTTGCTGTCCTCGCAGTTTCGATGGGCGTAGACTTCGTGAGATGGCGCAGTCTTGCAAAGATTGCCAGAGAAACCCGAAGCGATGCGCTGGCGGCAGACGCTCTGCATTTTTCGAGTGACCTAGTGTCTTCGAGCCTAGTCATCGTGGGATTGATCGCAAATGCGAGCGGATTTGCTCAAGGCGATGCGCTAGCGGCTATTGGCGTTGCAATTTTTATAGCCATAGCTGGCTAT
>JANXSV010000331.1 GCA_025356505.1 Methylovirgula sp. | reverse complement strand
AGAAAATTGCCGGAGCCGGGCGGAACGCCTCGGCAACCATGTCGCCCATGACCGGACGATAAAAGGCATCGCCCATCCGGCTCAGCCAAACGAAGTCAACACCGGTGAATATTATCAGCGCGACAAAGTAAGAGAGAATGTCCAATTTCATGAGCGCCGCCATTGTTTATAATACCAAAGTTACGTTACCACGCTCAGTTCAGATCAAACATCGCCCGCCTAACGCTTGGTAGGAACAAAAAGCGGCAGCCAAAGTTCCAGATCAGCAAATTTGCCCGTGTTGAGATCACACTAACCAAGCCGATTTGGAATTTGGACCGCGGTGAAGCCATGCAACTTTTGCACCAGAAAATCAATCTTGGCGCTAAGTTCTTCGGTGCCCCGGCATGGTATCCAAAATCGCGGCGAAAAGGCCAAGGTGCAGTGAATTTGGCGCGTTTGACCTGAACTTGTCCACATTTTGGCTTAAGTGCGCCCCGAAATGTCCAGGTTTTGGAACGTTAAAAATCAACGTGGACTCATTCATTAATTTCAGTCCAAAACCGCGCTTTTCGTTACTAAAAGCGCTTTAATGTGCTTTAATCTGCTCAAATATACTGTCGGGGCAACAATAAACTCGATTTTCCAGGGAGATGATTTTTGATGCGTGCACATCCGCCACAGCAGTTGGCCGCCCTCGAATTTGTGCTTTTGCATCTGAAAAACGCTTCGTCCCGGCCAATGAAAAGCCGCAGCTGGCCAACGTTCCAGCTCCGGCTTGATCGTGAATTTGATAATCTTTTCAATCAGTTCAATAGCGTGTACGGCCACCGCAGCGATGTTTTGATGCAGCTTGCAACGCTCATCGAACAAAGCTTCAATTCTTGGAAATCCCGGTCTGCCGACTTGAAAAATCTCGACATTCACCGCGAAAATGACCGCCACTGGTTCCAATCGCGCAATATGCTTGGCGGCGTTTGTTATGTTGACCTCTATGCCGGAAACCTTAATAAAATCAGAGAGAAGATCCCGTATTTTAAAGAGCTGGGACTTACATATTTACACCTGATGCCACTGTTCAAAGCGCCTGATCAAAATTCGGACGGCGGCTATGCGGTTTCATCGTACCGCGAAGTCAACCCTTCTCTTGGCACGATGGCCCAACTCAGGGCGCTAGCTTCAGACCTGCGTCACAACGGAATCTCTCTAGTCATCGATTTTATCTTCAATCACACTTCGAATGAGCATGATTGGGCCAAAGCTGCACTTTCGGGCGATAGCGAATACGAAAATTACTACTGGATTTTCCCCAATCGGGAAATGCCCGACGCCTTTGAGGCAAATACACGGGAAATTTTCCCAGATGACCACCCCGGTTCGTTTGTGCAACTGCCGGATGGGCGCTGGATATGGGCGACGTTCTATCATTTCCAATGGGATCTAAACTATTCAAATCCCTCGGTATTCCGCGCGATGGCGCAAGAAATGCTGTTTCTTGCCAATCAAGGTGTTGATTTTTTGCGCATGGATGCTGTGGCATTCATTTGGAAAAAGCTCGGCACCACTTGCGAAAGCTTGCCCGAAGCACACACACTGATTCGCGCATTTAATGCTGTTTGCCGTATCGCCGCCCCCTCGCTCCTGTTTAAATCCGAAGCTATTGTCCATCCGGATGAGGTCGTAACTTACATTCATCCCCAAGAATGCCAGATTGCCTATAACCCGTTGTTGATGGCTCTTGGTTGGGAGGCCTTGGCCACGCGGGATGTTCGACTACTTGATCTCGCGCTTAACCGTCGTCAAAATATTGATCCAGACTGCGGATGGGTCAATTATGTCCGAAGCCATGATGACATTGGTTGGACGTTTGCGGATGAAGAGGCCGCCGAACTTGACATCAACGGTTATGATCATCGCCGTTTTCTCAACAATTTCTATGTAAATCGCTATCAAGGAAGTTTTGCACGCGGTGTGCCTTTTCAAGATAACCCTCGAACAGGTGACTGCCGTATTGCAGGCACTGCGGCATCGCTTTGCGGTATTGAAGCTGGAGACACCGGTGGAATCGATCGGCTAATTCTCCTTTATGCCATCGCCCTATCAGCCGGCGGTATTCCTCTGATCTATCTTGGAGATGAGGTCGGACAGATGAACGACTATGCTTTTGCTGATGATCAAGCAAAAAAAGGCGACAGCCGATGGGTGAACCGCCCGCGCTACACGCCCGAACTTTATGAACAGCGCAACGATAAACGTACAGTTTCGGGTCAAATTTTTTCTCGACTTTCGCATTTGATTGCAATTCGCAAGGCTTCACCAGAGTTTGACGGCGGTACGGTCACAACATTTGCAACCGGCAACAAACACGTCTTGGGCTACATGCGCGTTGCCAAGCAGTCTCGCCTCTTATGCCTAACCAATTTCGATGACGACCCGCATGCCCTACCCCCCGAAAGCTTGCTCCTCGTAGCGCGCAAGGGACAGGACCTCATAAGCGGTAGAGACCTCGAATTAACGTCAGGTCTAGATCTACTTGCCCACCAAACCATGTGGCTGCGTCTATCCTAGCAGCGGACCAGGTGAGTCCGGCTCTGGCATACTGATTTCAACGCTTTCATATTTCTTGCAGCAAGCGCC
>JANXSV010000294.1 GCA_025356505.1 Methylovirgula sp. | reverse complement strand
TCCCCCTCAAAAGCCCCGCCAGCGCGGGGCTTTTTGCGTTTTTAACGCCTGACTTTCCCCCTTTGCGCCATTGGCCGTCTGGCGTGATGCATTTTGTTGCGACGGCCAATCCCCCACCGTTCTTGCAAGGACCCTTCATGCAAATAGAGACGAAAAGTGCCGATCCGGCACAGGCTTTTGACGAATTCAACCGCACTTTTCACGCTTTCAAGGAGACCAATGATGACCGACTCGCCCAAATCGAAAGCCGTCAAGCTGCCGATCCGCTCACTGAAGCCAAGCTCGCTCGGATCAATTCCGCGCTTGACGATACCAAAACCCGGCTTGACAAGATCGCAATCGAAAAAGCCCGACCTCGTTTCGGTGAAACCAAAGAAATAGACCACGGCGCGCGCGAGCGTAAGGCAGCTTTTCGCGCCTATATGGCGCAGGGCGACGCCAGCAAGCTCACAGCACTGGAGGCGAAGACTCTTTCGGAGGGCTCCAATCCCGACGGCGGCTATCTTGTTCCGGTAGAGGTGGAACGGGACATTTTGTTCCGCATGACCAATCCGTTCAGCATCCGCGCTTTGGCGTCGGTGCGGCAGATTTCATCCAGCCAGATGAACAAGGCTTTCTCCATTTCGGGCCCCGTGTCCGGCTGGGCGGCTGAAGCAGATTTGCGCCCCTCCGGCGCGACGCAGCAATTGGCGCAGCTGGTATTTCCGGCCTACGAACTGTTTGCCACGCCAGCCGCCAGCCAGCGCCTGCTCGACGACTCGATCGTCGATGTCGAGCAGTGGATTGCCGATGAAGTGAGCACGGTATTTTCCGAGCAGGAAAACGCCGCATTCATAAACGGCAACGGCGTCAACAAGCCCAGCGGCATCCTCTCGGCGCCGATTGTGCAAAACGCGTCATGGGCCTGGACCAAGCTAGGCTATGTTGCGACCGGCGTTGCGGGCGCATTCCCGACCACAAACAGCACAGATATTCTGTTTGATTATGTCTACTCGCTGAAGGCTGGTTATCGTCAAAACGCAACCTTCCTCATGAACCGCAAAACCCTGGCACAGGTGCGCAAGCTGAAAGATGGGACCGGCTCCTATCTGTGGTCACCGCCCGTCAGCCTTGGCACGCCAAGCACTCTGCTGAACTTCCCCGTGGCCGAAACCGAGGAAATGCCGGATATCGCCACCGATGCAACGCCGATTGCCTTTGGCGACATTAAGCGCGGCTATCTCATCGTTGATCGTATGGGCATCCGCATCCTGCGCGATCCGTTCAGCTCCAAGCCCTATGTGCTGTTTTACACCACCAAGCGTGTTGGCGGCGGCATTCAGGACTTTGAAGCGATCAAGCTGATGAAGTTCGGCGTTTCGTAAAACCTTGGAAGCCTCCCGCCGAGGTGTGAGCCTCGGCGGGAGAAAATTTGGCGATCGTATAGCTTGGGAGACAAATGCCGTGCCTGAACTCGCGTTGGTAAAAAAGCGATATAAGCTGGCTGACAGAGCCGTCACTTTGGCACTCGATAAAGTCAGAAGGGCGATCAGTCTAAAATACAGCCCAAATCAACCCAGAGACGATCACGGCAGATGGGCTGCCGGAGGTAGCACAGGCGGAATTCAGTCTGTTGAAACAAGGCAGGAAAAGGCTGATAAGTGTTTCGATCAATGTCAGCATTTAATGGGAATTGGACATGGCAACGAATATCGTGGATGTTTTCGTCGTTGCATGGGGCAAGACCTTGGCTAATCGGAGAACAATGCGATGACCCCGCAAAGCGCCCGCATCATTAAAACCCAATCTCTGGCAGCAATTGCCGAGATTCATAAAATCACCGAACAATTGCCGCAAAGCGAATATGCCGAAGTTCGCCGCGCGATTGGTTTGGTGATTGGCAGCATCGAAGTGGATATTTTGGGTCCGATTTATGCAAACTATTCAGCTTTGGATGACCTCAGCACACCACGATAAGCGTTTTGCTTATCCAAGCTGCACCAGGAGTCAAGTCACTTGATCTCGTGT
>JANXSV010000064.1 GCA_025356505.1 Methylovirgula sp. | reverse complement strand
AATAACCCGAAATCCGGCGGGCACATTGGCTTCAAACGGAAACACATGCAGCAAACGCTCGCAAAAAGCATGGATAGTCTGGATTTTGAGACCGCCGGGAGCTTCAACGGCCAGAGCAAACAGTTGCCTTGCCCGCGACATCATCGCTTCGCTTGGCGATAATTCTCCATAGGCCTCTATTTGCGCTTTCAGCTCGGCGTCGCTCAGCCGTGTCCAATCTGCCAAAATCTTGAAAATGCGCGTTGCCATGTTGGCCGCCGCCACTTTGGTGAACGTGAGACAAAGGATTTGTGCCGGTTCGACCTCGTTCAGCAGCAGGCGGATAACCCGCATCGACAGGACATAAGTCTTGCCCGAACCGGCATTGGCGGCAACAAAGCTTGATACGGCGGGGTCGGACGCAACATGCTGCAGTGCCTTGGTCACCTCAAACGGGTCATAAGTCATTCGTCACCTTCGTCGCTCGAACCCAGCGAAGACCATTCCTTGAAGCGGGACAGGTGATCGTAGTCCAGCCTCTCACCCACAAAGGTCGGAAACGGCCGCGCGTGATAGGCTGTTGCCGGATCACGAAACTGATCGAGCAGCCCCAGCAGGTCATCAAAATGAAGCCGCGCAAGGTCCATGAGATCCCCGCCCTTTGATCCTTGCGGACTGCGCTCCACAGCGTCTTCGCGCCCGCCAAATTTCAGGTAGAGCGCCTTGATAACGGCGGCCTTCGGCAGGTTGAACGCGTTGCGCCGAGCCATTTCAACTTCTAACGTCAACTGCGGGTTAAAGCCGGCAATAACCTGATCGACGCCGGGCATTGCTCCGGTTTTATAATCCATCAAGGTCAGGCTGCCATCTTTGCCATAATCCGCGCGATCCGCTGTGGCGCTCAGCGTAAACAGGCTGTTGTCGGCCAGATTGAAACTCAGTTTGCCATAAACTTCCGTATGAATTTCAACGACGTCCTGACGCAGCGCCCGGTCGGTTTTGAGAAATTGACGCAACATGCGCTCGACCTTGGCCCGGCCGAATGTTTGAAACGCCGGAAGGTTCCAAACGCCTTCAAACTGCGCGGCAGCCAACGCCAACAGCAGCTTTTCCGGTGCCGCAGGCAAGGCCTTGTTGGGCGAGGCTTTGACAAAAAGATCAAAAATCGCGTGCAGTTTGGTGCCGAGGTCGCGCGCGGAAAAATCCGGTTTCAGCGGGCCGAGCACCGGCAATTTGAGAATCCGCCCCGCAAAAATAGAGTAGGGATCGCGCCGCAGCGTCTCTATGGCTGTCACGCTCAGTCCAGTCGGGCGCAGAGCAATCGGCGGCTTTGGTGCCGGGCGCAGAAGCATAGCCGCCTCGCCGTCATCAAGCCGCCGTGCCCAGTCGAGCCGCACATCGCCGCGCGCGCGGGCCTGAGCCACATGCGGCCCTGCAACGGCTTCGATGCGCTGCAAAAACCGCGAGGCAACGGTGGGCTCGCCGCCGCGTTTCTTGGCGCGGGTGAGTACAACCCTGTCGCGGCAAAATCCCAGCATGAAATCATGGGCGGTCTGGCCCAAACGACGCTCCGGCGAGGAGAGGCCAAGTTCGGCCCGCATGCCCCGGTTTATTAGTGCGTCACTGCGCGCCTGTGGCGGCCAGATCTTCTCGTCCAGTCCGGCCAGAACCACAACATCAGCATGTATGAGCCGCGCTTCCAACAGGCCCAGCACCGCGAGGCGCGGATGGCCGGGCTTGAAATAACGCACTGTTTTCTCGCCCATGATCTGGGTAAGAAGGTTGGCATAATCATCGAGTGATACCTGAAGCGTAGCCGAATGGGTCTCCTGCAACTCTTCAAGAAGAGCCAGCATCGATGCCCCGTCGCGGCCAATCAGATCAACCCCGGCGAGGGCCTGAAGTGCGGCTTTGTGCACCTGCGCCCACATTTTGAGCGATGCAACTTCGTCGCTGCGCAGCGGCGCAAGTGCCCCTTCAAGCTCCTCAAGAATGGCGGTCATTTCCGCCCAGTCCGCTGCGTCGAGTGCCTGCAGGAAGGCGGGCGCGTATCGCGACTTCGCCTGCTCCTGCGCCGCGCAAACCGCAACGCTTAAAGATGCAGTCACGCTGAGGTCAAGCTGGCGGAACACGCCCGCCTCAAGCCAATGCGCCAGAAGAGCGACGGTGTTTTTGTCTCGCCCCATGCTCACAGCGGGATGTTTCAAAAGAGTCAGAACCTCGGCAGCGAGCTGCCCGTCATTTAGGTTGGTGCGTGCCGCGTTCAAAATATGCAGGGCCAGCGCACCGGCGCCGGTGCGTGTCAAGCTCCGCCCGGCGCTGTCCTCCGCAACAATGTCCCAGCGCGCAAGCTCTGCGCTGACTCGCTCCGCCAAAGTGCGTTCGGGCGTGATGAGAGCCACGGTAGTGTGCGGGTCTTCCAGCGCCTCACGCAGGCAGATGGCTATGGCCAGCGCCTCCTCACGCTCGTTTTCAGCTTCAATCAAGGTGATTTGTGAAAATTCCGCCGCAAGCTCGGCATCGTTCCAGTCGGCTTTTGCATGCCACTTTTGCGTTGAGCGTGCCGGACGTAAAGCTTCACTGATAAAACGTGACCGGAGCGAAGGGTTTCCCAGTTCGACGACATCGTTTCGGGCAATGCCTATCCGGCCCAAAAGCCGCGCCAGCGCCGCTTGCGGATGTGTGGCAAGAGCGTCTGCTTCGATCAAATCGTAACTTGGCTGATCCAGCGTTAGATCAAGGCCGGGGAGGACAACGGCGCCAAGCTTTGCTCGCGAAATAGCGCGAATCAGCCGCGCTGTGGCCTCATTGGTGCCGGTGGAGCCAGCCGCAATCATCGGCCCAAGTACACGACCATGTACACGACCATTTAGCTGATCATGCACCTGGCCATGCACCTGATCATGCGCCTGCCCTTGCTCGATGCGTTCAACCTCGCGGTCTATCAAATTGGCGCGCTGGGCTGCCGCCTCAACCAACTCACTTTCGATGAGATGTTTCGGCCAGTTTTCAAAGGCAATTTTCAGAAATTCAAGCGTTATGCGCCAATAATCATCGTAGGTGCCCTGACCAAGCAGCCCGAACGTCTCAAAAGCCACACCCTCAATCAGACATTCGTCGATCAATGTCGCAAGATCACCGCTCAATGCAAAGGCGTCCGCGGGGTTGGCAACCGAGGTGAACGTCTCGCCCGGTTGGACAAAAGTACGGGTTCCGTCCGCTCCAATCGACACCACCGCGTCGCGCAGGTGCAGCCCCCAGGCCAAAACCCATTGCGCCAGCAACAGCCGCCGTTCCAGCGGCGGGACGGCCCTTTGGGCGTCGAATTCATTTTCTAACAGCGGCTCTTCATCGCCGCCAAAACCGCCGAGCGGTAGAATGCGCGGCAGAAACGTCGCCCCGTGGCCGGTTTTTTCCGCAAAACAGGCTGCGAGGATCTTCGCGGCGCGCTGTGTCGGCACATAAATGGTCAGATCGGCAAGTTTGAGCGGGTTAGTTGCATAATCGACGTCCAGATCAAGCCGGTTGGCAAAAAGCGCATCCACCAGCGCCGGCAAAAAGGCCGTTTCAGGCGTGATAGTGTAGACATTAGGACTGCGGCGCACTCTAGGTTCCGTCTCTCCTTATGATGCGGCCATAAGGGTGTTCATAAGGGTTACATGAAGCAGATGCGCCGCGTCCAAACGCGTTAGAGCGCGTTTGACCAAATAGAGCCATGAGAGACATGTCTATTTCCGCACTTTCAGAATCAGGGCTTCGGCTTGGGCGATAGCGTCCATTGTTCCAACATGGAGCCAATGTCCGTCAAGACGCATTCCATACAGGCGGCGTTTTTCCGCAGCCTCAAAAAACAACGGCGCAAGCCGAAACACGTCTTTCTCCACGGCGGCGATCAGTTCAGGCTTGATGATGCCAATTCCCGAATAAGCGAATGGAACCACCTCGCCCTCGCGACGGCGCACCAGCCGCCCATCACCCTCCATGCGGAAGTCTCCGCCCCAATCCACGCCAACCGCACTGGTTGTCGCGGCAACCATTAGCAATATGTCCATTTTTTCGGGTTCCCACTGCGCGCGCAGGCGCTGGAGATTGGGCAGGGGCCCTTCAATCCAGATAGCATCCGTGTTGCAGATAAAGAACGGATGTTTTCCTAAGCGGGGCAAAGCCTTTTTCAGTCCGCCACCCTGATCAAGCAGCAGGTCTCGCTCGTTCGATATCGTGATTTGCGGGCATTTGCGATCCCGCATCCGCGCCTCGATCTGGTCGGCCAGATGGTGGACATTGACAACAGCCTCGCTCACACCGGCGTCGGCCAGCGCGTCCAGCAAAGTATCTATCATGGCCTTACCGCCAATTTCCACCAGCGGCTTGGGCAGTGTGTCGGTCAAAGGCCGCATCCGGGTCCCGAGCCCTGCCGCAAACACCATAGCTTTCATGCGTTCGGGAAGGTTGTCCGCACGCGCAGCAGGCATTCCGGACACGGTCATTTCGTTTCACCCACCAAATGCGGCAGATAATCCACAAACCAGGTTCGCAGATCGC
>JANXSV010000053.1 GCA_025356505.1 Methylovirgula sp. | reverse complement strand
CGTCCATGCGGCCGACGAGGTTGAACTGCTGAAAAATCATTGCGCAATCGGAGCGCCAATCCCGCAGGGCTTTTCCGCTCAATTTGGTGATATCGACCCCGTCAAAAAGGATGCGGCCCTCAGTCGGTTCGACGAGGCGGTTTATCATGCGCAGGAGAGTGGATTTGCCAGCGCCGGAACGGCCGATCACGCCGATGAAGCTGCCTGCCGGGATTTGCAGGTGGACGCCGGAAACGGCCTGCTTGTGCCCAAACTCGCGGGAAATATTTTCTATCGCCAACATGGCCAACGTCCCCATTTCTCGCCGCATGAATAGGGTGGTTTCGCAACATTTTCGTGACAGGGCTGCAGCGAGGTTTGGCGTGCAAGATTACAATCGCCGAAGCGTCATCCCGCCTGATGCGTCATGCTATCTTCGCAAAAATCTGTAAGTCGGAGTGTCTGCCACGAACCAAATGGGCATTCATGCGTCACGAACGGCTCGGCCTTGAGCCGCTTATTGATCCTACCGCAAATGTTTCGGACAGCGTCTTGGGGCGTTTCACCGAGATTGGAGCGCGCACATCTTTTGCGGCCAGCACGCTGGGTGACTATTCCTATGTGGTCAATGATTCCGAGATTATTTACACCGATATCGGCAAGTTCTGCTCCATTGCAGCCCATTCGCGCATAAATCCCGGCAACCACCCGATGCAGCGCGCCAGCCAATCGCATTTCACCTATCGCGCCTCGGCATATTTTGAGGATGCGACGGATGATGCGGATTTTTTTGCGTGGCGGTAATCGTTCCTCGTGAAGATAGGACATGATGTCTGGATCGGTCACGGGGCCATCATTCTCCCCGGCAGAGTAGTGGGAACAGGGGCTGTCATCGCGGGCGGAGCCGTGGTTACCAAAGACGTGCCCGACTATGCAATTGTTGCCGGTAATCCTGCCAAAATCATCCGCTACCGGTTTCCGCAGCTGGTGATTATCCGCTTACTCTCCCTGCAATGGTGGGACTGGAGCCACGCGCGTCTACGCGAAACGCTCGACGATTTCCGTCATCTATCCATCGAGGCTTTTCTCGACAAGCATGGCGGCTAGTCTCACCCTAACGCGCAGGATCTTAGCGCAAGCCGCGTCAAAACTTGAAAGCGGCTGTCCGGATCATTCTGCTTAAAAATCGCAAGCGAGTCGCACCGCACGGGCTGCGTGACGTTGGCGAAAATTTCGCGCAAACCCTCAAGCCACGTCTGCTGAACCCGCAAATCCAAAGGGCCGGACAAGGTCATGTGAAAGCGAAAATCGTCAAAAACGAACGGGTAGCCGTAGTTGCTGAGAAAATGCGTCTGCCTCGGTGTCAGGCCGCCCGCTCTGCGTCGCTCGAAATCCTCGTTCGACAGTTGCGCACGAAACGGTTCAAAATCAGCCACACAGGCATCTGCGAAAGTATGCAGGCTTCTGGAGCGTCCGCGCGGAGAGAAGGCGATGAAATCTCCCATCGACTGAACATACAGGGTGGGTAAATCAAACGCTTGCCACACCTTCGCGAACTGCCCCGCCGCCTCAACAAGATCAGCCTCTGTCACCCCCGATTTTAGATAAAACGGCGCCTTGAGCGTGGCATGAAAGCCGTAGTGACGCGGTTGCTGCGTGCGTTTTAACGCCAGACCTTGATCTGAATAAATACTGTGCGCAGGCAGGCTAACATTGCACCCGGTGCTTGCGTCATAGCCGAGGCAGGAGCTGCCAAGCGTCCAGAGCTGCGATTTTGGCGGCGGCATGTAATATATCGCATAGCGGGGCACGTTATATCCTCATTCGCGGCGCAGTCGCTTTATTCATAAGTTCGACCTCTACGGGTTAAACCCGGCTAACATTCTAGCCCGGCTATGATGCTTTCATAGTTCTGCGGCTTTTTGAAGTTGAATTTTTCCGCTGTGCACGGCGCTCGACGATGGATTGCGCCGCCATGCTAGTATCGGGTGTGGTGCGCTCGTAGATCGGGGGTGGTCAAACCGGCCCTCGGGCCTAGGTTACCGGATGAATTACACAGGATATTACCTATGCCCGAAGGCCATACCATCCACCGCGCGGCGCGCGATCAGCGCCCGATGCTCATCGGGCATGTGTTGGATATTAGTTCGCCGCAGGGCCGCTTTCTTGAAGGTGCGGAGCGCATTTCAGGGCATGTCTGCAAAGCTGTCGAGGCCTATGGCAAGCATTTGCTCTATGATTTTTCAAACGGCATGACCCTGCATATTCATCTTGGTCTTTTTGGCAAATTCAGAGCCATAAAGGTCCCGGCGGATGAACCGCGCGGGGCTGTGCGCGTCCGCATGATCAGTGCCACACATGTGGTGGATATCAACGGGCCTAATACATGCGAAGTTCTCGATATGTCAGGGCGTGACAAGCTAGTTGCGCGCATCGGGCCGGATGTTTTGCGAGCCGACGCCGATCGCGAAAAGGCATGGAAAAAAATCAGTAAGAGCCGGAGCGCCATCGGTCAACTGTTGATGGATCAAGCCGTGATCGCCGGCATAGGCAACATTTATCGCAGTGAAATTTTATGGCGGCAGAAGCTGCACCCGAATGTTGCCGGTAAGGATGTTTCACGCGAGGCTTTTGAGCAGATATGGGACGATTCTGTCGCTTTGCTGGAAAAAGGCGTGAAACATAATGCCATTATCACCGTGGATGGAGCCGTCAAAGCGCGCAGCAAATACGGCGAGCGGGTAAATATTTTCAATAAGCCGAGTTGCCCGGCCTGTGCATCGGCCATCCGGCGTTTTGAAATCGCCAAGCGGCGGGCGTTTGCTTGCGAAACCTGCCAGATCGCACCTGAAATATAAGGCGGGCGGGGGGGTGGCTTTTGGCATATCTCTCTCACCGCTGTCTTGTTTTTGAGGCTGTCTTGCCGCATGTTTTCGCTGCTCCGTCACATCATCGTGTCAAAGGGTCTGCTTCCTCATCCACAGATTGCCATACCAGCCAGCGGTATGGCTTTAATTTCGCTATTCTCATCGTGAGAGCCCGGTGTTTTAAAGCTCTTGAATGTGGCAAGGTTCTTGCCGATCAATTTCGTCAGCGCGTTTCCGAAGTGGTGTCGTCGGGACAATAATAGAGAGATAAAAATCCATGCGCGTAGCAATTATTGGTTCGGGATATGTTGGTTTGGTTTCCGGGGCTTGTTTTTCTGACTTTG
>JANXSV010000052.1 GCA_025356505.1 Methylovirgula sp. | reverse complement strand
ATGTTCCAGATGACGCCCTGCACAAAAATCTTGTGTTCATACAGTGCAATCAGCCTGCCGAGCGCTTTGGGTGTCAGCTCGGCATATAAAAACGTGCTGGAGGGGCGCGAACCTGAAAACACCTTGTGCGGCGCAATTTTTTCGATACCGGCCTGCGCCATGCCTTGCTTCTGCAAAATGGTCTTGACCTCATCAAGGGAGCGCCCGCGCATCAGCGCTTCGCTTTGCGCAAAGCAATTGGCGCTGAGCAGATTATGATGATGCTCATCCGCGTCGGTTGGCTTGGCCGCCAGCATGAAGTCCACCGGCACCACTTCGGTGCCCTGATGCAGACACTGGAAAAAGGCGTGCTGCCCGTTTGTCCCCGGTTCCCCCCAGATCACCGGCGCAGTGGAGCGTGCGGCGGCGCTGCCATCAAGCTGCACGGCCTTGCCGTTGGATTCCATGTCCAGTTGTTGAAGATAGGCGCTGAAACGCGACAAACGCTGGTCATATGGGATCACCGCCTGTGTCGCCATGCCCCAGATATTGCGATACCAAACTCCGAGCAGGCCCATCAAAACCGGAATATTATGCTCCAGCGGCATAGCGCGGAAATGTTCGTCCACCTCATAGGCACCTTGCAGAAATTTCTCGAAATTCTTTGGCCCGATAGCGATCATCACCGGAAGCCCGATGCTCGACCACACCGAATAGCGCCCGCCGACCCAATCCCAAAATCCAAACACCCGGTCGCTCTGGATGCCGAATTTCGCCACCAGATCAAGCTTGGTCGAAACCGCAGCAAAGTGGTGACCAACGGCGGCCTCGCCCAGATGCTTCACAATCCATGCCCGCGCCGTATTGGCATTGGTCAGGGTTTCTTGCGTGGTGAAGGTCTTTGAAGCCACGATAAACAGCGTGCGGTCAGGGTCGAGCCCCTTCAAGGTGTCAGCCATATCTGCGCCATCGACATTGGCGACGAAATGGCTGTGCAGACCATTGGCAATGAAGGGCGAGAGCGCCTTACACACCATAGCCGGGCCGAGATCAGACCCGCCGATGCCTATATTGACAATATGCACAAGCTTTTTGCCCGTGGCGCCCTTGATCGCGCCGTTGCGGACTTTTGCGGCAAAGGCAGCGCATTTGGCCCGTTCCGCAAGCACTTCGGGCATTACATCAACGCCATCGACCCGCACAGCTTCCCCCGAAAGATTGCGCAGCGCCGTATGCAGTACCGCGCGTCCTTCGGTGAAATTGATCTTGTCACCGCGAAACATCGCCTCGCGCTTGGCCTCAACATCTGCCGCCCTCGCCAGATCCAGCAGAAGCGCCATGGTCTCTTGCGTCACGCGGTGTTTGGAATAATCAAACAGCAGGTCGTCAAGGCTGGCATGCAGGCTCTCGAACCGGTGCGGATCGGCGGCAAACAGCGCCTCAACAGAACTGGCCTCTATTTTTGCCCGGTGCGCTTGCAATGCGGAAAATGCGGCTTCGACGGCTTTAGACATGACCACTCCTTATACCTTTAAGAAAAGGATAGCGGCTTTTGCTGAATCGGGGAAGGGGAGCCGCGCGCTCTAATGCTTCAGCGTTTGTCCCTGCGCAGCATCGGGCATCACTAATCCGTCCGCTCCTGAAAAGCCTTGCGCGCAGCCGTGATCGTTTCGCGATGCTGTTCGGCCCAAATCCACACGCCGCAAAAAGCAGCGCCCAGGCTAAGGCCGAGTTCGGTCAACTCATAATCCACGCGCGGCGGAACTACCGGATAGACAGTCCGCTTCAGCAGACCATCGGCCTCCATCTGCCGCAGCGTCTTTGTAAGCATTTTTTGGCTGATGCCACCCATCATTTCGCCAAGCCGAGTGAAGCGTAATTTGCCATGTTCGCCAAAGGTCTCAAGTGCCAGCATCGTCCATTTATCCGCGACCCGGCCGATAATCTCGCGCACAAGTGCCGCAAGTTCCAAATCGTCAGGCGCGTCTGGATCGATGATGCAGAAATCGGTAATCATTCACACTCTCTGGTTGGTAAGTATAGCTCTTTTAAGTGCCTACTTTCCATTGGATCGTAGCTATCGTAGTGTTCGTTTCGAATTAATGCAATTCGAATTCACAAAATGCATTTGGAGAATTATCATGCAGATGACTGGAAACACTATTTTGATAACCGGCGGCGGCACTGGTATTGGCCGGGCTCTGGCAGAGGCGTTTCTCGCACTTGGCAATCAGGTTATTATCGCTGGCCGCCGTAAGGATGTGCTGGACGCCACAACAGCGGCGAATCCCGGAATGCATTCGGCGATTTTGGACATGGAGCGCGGTGATGCGATCACCCACTTTGCTAACGACGTAAAGGAAAAATATCCCAGTTTAAATGTCGTTATCCATAATGCCGGCATCATGCGGCCTGAAGCGTTGCGTGACGGCGCGGTAGATACTGCAGAGGCCACGATCGCGACCAATTTTCTAGGGCCGATTCGTTTGACTACGGCTCTGCTGCCTTTGCTGGAAAAGCAAGCGCGCGCAGCCATCATGACAGTCTCATCGGGTCTGGCCTTTGTGCCGCTGGCTGCGACTCCAACTTATAGCGCCACCAAAGCCGCAATACATTCCTATACGCAGTCTTTGCGCTGGCAGCTGAAGGACACGTCTGTGGAGGTACTCGAATTGGTCCCGCCTTATGTGCAAACAGAGTTGATGGGCGCAGGTCAGGCGAGCGATCCGCGCGCCATGCCGCTCAAGGAATTTATCGACGAAGTGATGGGAATACTGGCGAATTCAAACGCGGTGACCGAAATCCTGGTCGATCGGGTTAAGCCGCTACGTTTTTCCGAAAATTCGGGCAAATACTCTGAAATGTTCGATATGATAAATACGCATATCTAAAAAGGCATCGCGTTTGGCCTAATGGGAAGCGTCTTCAGCTCTTACTTGAACTTATATTTAACAATGCCTCACCTCGAAATTTTCGAAGGGTGAGGCCCCGCAATGATGAATGTCGAAATCTTAGACTGCCCTTCCAACAGTCGCAAACGGCGGTGCGCTGGGTGATCAGGATCGACGGATATCAGACCAATCTTCGCTGCGCCTTTCCCTTACCTCCCGCACTGCGGTATAAGTTCCTTGCCCTTTGGCGCGCTTGGCTCTATCCCTCGCGCATGGCTCCTCCTCTTCTCATTCTAAACGATATCGCGCTCACTCTTGGGTCTTCGCCGCTGCTGGATGGCGCGTCGTTCTCGCTGTCCGAGCGTGATCGGCTCTGCCTCGTTGGCCGAAACGGTTCCGGCAAGAGTACGCTGCTGAAAATTGCTGCCGGAGAGCTGGAGCAGGATAGAGGAACGCGCTTTCTCCAGCCTGGCACCACCATGCGCTATCTGCCGCAAGAGCCTGATTTAACGGCCTATTCCACAGTGCTCGATTACGTTCTCGATGGCCTGTCCGATGCGGATGACCCCTACACCGCGCGCTATTTGCTCACAGAACTTGGCCTGACCGGAGCCGAAAACCCGGAAAATTTGTCGGGCGGTGAGGCCCGCCGCGCCGCCATCGTGCGGGCGCTCGCCGCAAAGCCGGATATTCTTTTGCTCGACGAGCCGACCAACCATCTCGATTTGCCCATGATCGAATGGCTGGAAGACGAGCTTAAAAGCCTGCGCTGCGCCATGATCATTATCAGCCATGACCGGCGCTTTTTATCCAATCTGTCCCGCGCCACCGTTTGGATTGATGGTGGCAAAACCCGCCGCCTCGATCAGGGCTTTGCCCAATTTGAGGCTTGGCGCGATAAAGTCCTGGAAGAAGAGGAGCTTGCCGCCCATAAGCTGGATCGCCGGATCGTCAATGAGGAACACTGGGTTAGGTATGGCGTTACTGCCCGCCGCAAGCGCAATGTCGGGCGCATGGCGCGCCTCGGTGATTTGCGTCAGGAAGCGCGCGATGCCCGCCGCTCAACCAGCACGCTCAACCTTGCGGCCTCAGATGTAAAAACCTCCGGCCAGATGGTTGTGGAAGCCGAAAAAATCGATTTGTCCTATGGGCTGCGCGCTATCGTCAAAAACTTCTCGACACGTATTTTGCGCGGTAACCGTGTTGGCATCGTCGGCGCCAATGGTGCGGGTAAAACCACTTTGCTGAAAATGCTCACCGGCCAACTCGCGCCGGATGTCGGCCACGTTAAGCTCGGCACCAATCTTGAACTCGCCACCCTCGACCAGAGCCGCGCTTCGCTTCGCCCGGAATGGACCTTGAAAGAGGCACTCACCGATGGCCACGGCGATTCTCTCGTGGTCAACGGCGTTTCGCGCCATGTGATGTCCTACATGAAGGACTTTTTGTTCATGCCGGAGCAGGCACGCACGCCGGTAAGCGTATTGTCTGGCGGCGAACGGGCCCGTTTGGCGCTGGCGCGCGCCCTCGCCAAACCAACAAATTTCATGGTGCTGGACGAGCCCACCAACGATCTTGACATCGAAACACTCGATTTGCTCGAAGAGATGGTCGCGGAATTGCCCGGCACGGTGATCGTTGTCAGCCATGATCGTGACTTTCTCGACCGCGTTTGCACCTCTGTCATCGTTTCAGAAGGCGAAGGCACCTGGCTGGAATATGCGGGTGGCTATGCCGATATGGTGGCGCAGCGTGGCCATGGCGTATCTGCCCTTTCGAAACTGCCCGAAACGCCCAAAGCACCCGCCGAAGAAAAGCCGTGGAAGCCAACAATCGCGCCATCAAACCGCAAAAAGATGAGTTTCAAGGACAAACATGCCCTTGAAACCCTGCCTAAAGAGATTGCGGTGCTGCAGGCAAAGCTCGCCAAGCTGAGGCATGTGTTGGACGATGCAAACCTCTACGCGCAAAATCCGGCGCTGTTTGACAAGACCAGCCTTGCCATTGCGCAGGGCGAGACGCAGATTGGCAAAATGGAAGAACAATGGCTGGCGCTTGAAGTTATGCGTGAAGAGCTGGAGGCCTGAGCGTGCACGCAGACCTTTGCCTCAAACGAACATCGACGTTTCTGATTGTTCGCCTGCCTTGCGCTTCGGCCAGTCAGATCGCTGACGTTACGATGGATATATCCTTGTGACCCACAGCCCCACACCAGTTGCCGAACTTACCACATGGGCTCTGTTGAAGCGTCTTTATGATGAAAACGGCAAGCTCTACACGCGCTGGTATATTTTGGCGCTCGCGCTCATGAGCCTCGGTGCTATCGTCACCGCCTACTCAGCCTACCTGCTCAAGCCGGTCGTCAATGGTATGATGGGGAACGGCGGCTCCGCCAGCTTTGCCACCATTCGCCTGCTTGCCTACACTGTAGGCGGACTTTTTATTATTCGCGGACTCGCCACTTTCGGCCACTCCTACATTCTGGCGCGCATCGGCAATCAAATCATCGCGTCGCTACAAAACCGCGTTTTCGCCCATCTGCTGGCGCAGCCTGTGGGATATTTCCAAAACCGCCACTCCAGCGAATTTGTCACCCGGCTGGCGAATTCCGCCAATGGCGTGCGTGATGCGCTGCAAATTTTGGTCACCACCATCGGACGGGACTTTTTGACCGTTACCGCGCTGCTGGTTCAGATGTTCGTTCAAGATACGACGATGACGTTGATCGCCATCTGTGTCCTGCCTATTGGCACCATGCTGTTGCGCCGCCTCGGCACCCGCGTGAAGCGCTATTCGCGCCGCTCGATTGATGGGTCGACCCAGATCATGGAACTCATCCAGGAGACCGTGCGCGGGATCCGGATTGTTAAAAGCTTCAATTATGAAGCCACGCAGCAGAGCCGGATGAGCGCATCGGTGCAGGGTGTGCAGCAAGCCGCAAATCGTATTGCGGCGAGCATGGCACTGTCGAGCCCCATCGGCGAAACGCTAAGCGGGTTGGCTGTCGCGGCTGTGGTGCTTTACGGGGGCTGGCGGGTCACCATCGCACACGCCGACCCCGGCTCATTCGTCTCGTTCATCGGCTCGCTTTTGCTCTGCTACGATCCGGCAAAGCGGCTCGGCCGTGCCAATCTCGAATTGCAAAATAGCCTGACCAGCGCCAGGTTGCTTTATGAAGTGCTCGACCTTCCCCTGACCGAAGGCGCAGACACACAAAAGCCTGCCCTCAGCGTCAGTGTCGGCGAGATTGCCTTTCAGGATGTGGCGTTTCGCTATCGCGCCGAAGAGCCGGTGTTGCGCGGCGCAAATTTCACTGCGGAACCGCATAAAACCACAGCTCTGGTGGGGCCATCAGGCGGGGGCAAATCGACGATCATCAACCTGCTGCAACGCTTTTATGAGCCTGAGGCAGGTTCGATCACCATCGACGGCATCGATATCCGCGACCGCACCCTGAAATCCCTGCGCGAAAACATCGCCTATGTCTCGCAGGATGTTTTTTTGTTTCGCGGAACCATAGCCCAGAATATCGCGTATGGCAGACCCGACACGCCCTTGTCCGACATTGCCGAGGCTGCGCGCAAAGCCAATGCGCATGATTTCATCATGGGGTTCAAAGACGGCTATGGCACCAATGTCGGCGAGCAGGGCACCCAATTATCCGGCGGCCAGCGCCAGCGTATTGCCATTGCCCGTGCGATCCTAAAAAATGCTCCGATCATTCTACTGGATGAGCCAACTGCGGCGCTGGACTCAGAATCGGAGCGCGAGGTGCAAAAAGCGCTGGATGATCTGCGCAAGGAGCGCACGACCATTGTTGTCGCACACCGCCTGCAAACCATTTTTAATGCCGATAAGATTTGCGTCATCGAGGCTGGACACGTGGTCGAAAGCGGCACTCACGACCAGTTGCTCCAACTGGGCGGAGCCTATTTTGCCTTCTTCTCCGCGCAATTTGGTGGCGGCGTTACCCCTGTGAAGCTGGCGTCCGCATCCCGGCCGGCCGGTGGCGCTGAGGCTGGCCGTTCATCACGCTCCTAAAGGCGATTGCGTTTATACCCAGCAGCGTGACCCACCAAATCTGAGCGTAACCCTGCCCGAATATCGCAAATAACACCACGCACGTCAGCCCCGCGACCACGAAAGGCCCGATCGCGCTGGAGATGCCCGCAGCCGCAACAAAGGCACGGTGAATCAATGCAGCCATCGTCAAAGCGCCCAGTGCCCCAAGATCAAACCAGATTTCAAACAGCAGGCTATGCGCCGTAAGCGGAAACGGGTCGGCCAGCAGACTACGCCCGCTCGCGCCAAACCCGCGTCCGGTTATCAACCGCGCTCCGTCGCTCACGCCAACCTGCTTCACCAGCGCCAGACTCTGTGAAAACGGGTCTTCACCGACGTCGCTGACAAAAAAACTCAATATAATCGGCATCAGCGGTGCCAGAAGAATGAGCGTACCAAAGCCAAGCCCGAGCCATCTGCCAACCATCTGCCGCGACGAGAGGCTGGCGGAAAACACCAGCGCTCCAACGGCCAGAATGATAAAACTCATGGTTTGCCCAACCAGCATCAGCGTCATCGCCACCAATATTGCCAGCGCACCTGCCCAACCAACATGTTTGCGCACGGCGAGCGCTGCGGTTGCAGGCCAAGCCAACACGGCAAAAGTCACACCGGCGCGAATATCAAACATCACCGATCCGTCTGCGGCTTTACGGCCTATCATGATGAGAGCCGCGAGAAGCGCCAGCAGCAGCCCCACGCTCAAAACGTAGATATTGGCCGTTCGCGTTTGCGGCGCCAGTGCCCGGCAGGTTGCAAGGCTGAACCCCACCGTGAAAAAAACCCTGAGCAATAGCGAAAAATTTTCGTTCCAGCTTGGTGTCCATAACAAGGATACCGCGCTCCACAGCAGCAAAAAGCTGGCCGATGCAAACAGCGCGGTCATATCAAACTGGAACAGATTTTTGCGGCTCTGACGCGAAAGGATCAACAGCGCCGCGCCAAACATCAGGGCGGTGGCAATAGGGAAGGCCAAAAAAATTGTGCGGCGGGAAAAGGCCGCGCCAAGCGGGATGCCGATAAACATCGATAGATAGCCAAGGCGGGAAAGAAGCTCGGCTGCATCCTGCGCCGGGTCATAATGCTTTACCGGGCTGTAATTATGCATTTATGAAACCCCGCCCAACCCTGCGCTTCTGCCGCTGACCAGCATGTTTTGTACAGCGCTTAGCGCTCACATTACCGCGAAACGGCGAAAATGGCAGTCCATAGCGCCAAGCTCTGCGAAATATTTTTCAAATCGTCACTCTGCCGCGCTTTGGTGGTGGTGGTTGATTTTTTGGGGAGCATCGCGCTATGTGGCGGCTTACTCTGCATTCGCAGAATTCTTAAAAAAAGGCTCCGCCATGGCTACTCTGTCCCGTGCAACATCCGTTCTCGCCAAGGGCGATTGGCATGACGCCGTCGACAGCGTTATTCTGGATTATGCCGAAAGACGCACAAACCATCTGCATTTACAGGGTCTGAGCGGCACGGAATTTTTGCTGGATCTGGCCCATCCGGCGGATTTGCGTCATGGCGACGCGCTGCATCTTGAAGATGGTCGCTTGATCGAGGTTGTCGCCTCGCCCGAAAGCCTGCTCGAAATCAAAGGCGAGCCGCATCAGATCGCATCTATCGCCTATCATTTGGGCAACCTGCATAAGCCAGTTCAAGTTTCGGGAACCAAGCTGCGTGTGCGGATGGATGAAGCCATGCGCGAGTTGGCCGTGGCGTTAGGTGCCAAGGCGATCGAGATCGAAGCCGCCTTTGATCCGGAAGGGGGCAATTATGTGCGGACCCAATCTGCGCCGCAACATCACGCGCATCATGATCACGCGCATCACGAACATTCCCACCACGATCATGCCCACCACGATCATGGTCACCATGATCATGCGCATCATGTCCACGGCCCGGATTGTACTCACGACTAATGGGCGCTATTCGCCCATGCGGATCATGCGGATAATTCCGGAAAAATCGACGCCGCCTGCGCCGCTCTGGTCAAATTCGGCGAACATTGCCGCCGCCAGAGCGCTTAAAGGTGTGTCAGCGCCGCTGCTCGCCGCCGCATCTTGCGAAAGTTTCATATCTTTCAGCATCAAAGCTGTGGCAAAACCCGGCACATAGTCGCGGTTAGCGGGTGAAGTCGGCACCGGACCCGGCACAGGGCAATAGGTTGTCAGACTCCAGCTTTGCCCCGACGAGGTTGACGCGACATCAAACAGCGCCTGATGCGAAAGTCCCAGCTTCTCCGCCAGCACAAAGCCCTCAGCGGTTGCAATCATCGTTGCGCCTAAAATCATATTGTTGCAGATTTTTGCGGCCTGACCGGAACCAGCGCCGCCGCACAGCACGATCTTTTTGCCCATATGTGCCAATATTGGCTGCGCCCGGGCAAAGGCGATGTCCTCTCCGCCGCACATGAATGTCAGAGTGCCAGCCGCAGCGCCGCCTGTGCCGCCCGAAACCGGTGCGTCCAGCGCTGCAAAGCCTGCCGCGGCAGCCAGCGAATGCACGTTGCGTGCGGACGCGACATCGATTGTCGAGCTGTCAATAAACAACGCGCCCGGCCTGGCTTTTGGCAGCGCCTCGCTCCACACCGCCACAACGGCCCTGCCGTGCGGCAGCATGGTGATGACGATATCAGCCGCCGAAACCGCGCTCACCAAATCCGATACAATTTCCACGCCGGTTTGCGCCGCGGCGGAACGCAATTGCTCGACCAGGTCAAAGCCCAGAACCTTGTAGCCAGCCTTGACAAGATTTGCCGCCATGGGGCCGCCCATATTGCCAAGCCCGATAAATCCAATCACGTCCATCTAGTTTTTCCCGATCATTTCGCGGGCTATTATCAGCCGCATGATTTCATTTGTGCCCTCTAAAATCTGGTGCACCCGCAGATCCCGCACGATTTTTTCAATGCCATAATCACTTAAGTAGCCGTAGCCGCCCAGCATTTGCAGGGCTTGATTGGCGACGTTGAACCCTGCATCAGTAGCGCGAAGCTTAGCCATGGCGCAAAGTTGCGTTGCCTCAGGCAGTTTTGCCTCAAGCGCCTTCGCTGCCATATGCAACAGCGCTCTAGCCGATTGCAGCTCTGTTTCCATGTCAGCAAGCCGAAATTGCAATGCCTGAAACTCCCTCAGCGCTTTGCCAAAAGCGCGGCGTTCGCGCATGTAAGCGACGGCCTTATCCAAGGCAGCCTGCGCCCCGCCAAGCGAGCAGGCACCAATATTCAACCTGCCGCCATTGAGCCCCGACATCGCGATTTTAAAACCGGCACCTTCCGCTCCGAGGCGATTGGCTTTTGGAACCCGCACATCGTCAAAAATCACGCTTCGGGTCGGCTGTGCGTTCCAGCCCATCTTTTTTTCATTGGCACCAAATGAAAGTCCATTCACGCCTTTTTCAATCAGGAACGCTGATATGCCACCCGCCCCAGCCTCGCCGCTGCGCGCCATGACAATGTATATATCCGATACGCCCGCGCCCGAAATGAACTGCTTGCTGCCGTTTAAAACGTAAAAATCGCCATCCACCTTGGCGCTTGTTTTCAAAGCCGCCGCGTCAGATCCGCACCCGGCTTCCGTCAGACAATAGCTGGCAATATGCGCCATAGAGGCGAGTTGGGGGACAAATTTGGCCCGTTGTGCCGCATCGCCATAGCTGTCCACCATCCAGCAGCACATATTGTGAATGGATAGAAACGCCGCAATCGTCGGACATCCGGTCGCCAGCGCTTCGAAAATCAGCGCGGCATCAAACCGGGATAGCGCTGAGCCACCATGGTCTTCACTGGTGTAAACCGCTGCAAGGCCCAAAGCCGCTGCTTCGCGCAGGACATCGACAGGAAAGTGCTTTTTTTCGTCCCATTCCAACGCGCCCGGCGCTATGCGGGCGGCGGCAAAGTCCTGCGCCATTGCAAAAATGGCGCTTTGTTCTTCACTCAGAAACGGAACCGTCATTCGTCAGGACGTATCACACCCTTTTTCAAGATGATATTGCCATAAAGTCGACGCTCGCCCGAGGCCACCATGACATAAGCCCGGTTTGCGCGTTCATAAAAGGCGAAGCGTTCGATGGAGGACAGCTTGATCTTGCCGCCTTCGTGCTTTTCAACAAGCTTGCGATAGTCATCAAAAATCGGCTGATCAGGGCTCGCGCCCTCCGCAGGCTGCATGTGCCATGCCGCTTCTGGCACAAAATCGTCCAATGGCATCACCGAAAGCACAGCATCGACGATATCGGTGGCGGCTACGCCGTCAAGGCGCACCACCTGCGGACCGGCGCTGTCGGCAGGATAATTGGCATCGACAATGGCGATCTCATCGCCATGGCCCATAGCCCGCAAAACATAGAGCAGGTCAGGGGTCAACAATGGACTCAGGCGCTTCAACATCTTGGCAATCCTTTAACTGAAGCGCGGGCAGTGCCACGGTCTAACATGCCAGAGGAAGTCTAGAGGGCTGTAGCCGGATTGGTCAATCGGATTTATTTATTATTTTGCGCCGGGGCGATCCCCAGAGTGGATCGCTGATCGGAAGCTTCAAAGCGACGAGCGCTGTTTTCCTGCCGGGGCATTGGAGGCCAAAAGCCACCACACGACATAAAGCACGCTGCCGCCCAAAAACAGCAACGCGAGATGAACGTCCGTCGAACTCATCAGCAGCAATTGCGGCCGGTATTGATGAGCCCACAAAATCGCTCCCGACACTGCAACGCACATCAGCGCGAGCGCTAATGAGAGACCAGTGCGATCGCTGGTTTTTTTCGAAGTGGATATCGAGATTTTGTTGACTGGCGGTTTCATGATGCAAGCATGCCGCAGAAATCTCACCAATTCGCTGCGAATTTCACTAAAATTGGCGATAGTCTGTGATTTTACGTAGCAATATCAGAGACTAAACAAGATTTAACACATGCAGGTAACGCAGCGTTAACTCTTGGTGTCCCGCCCACCCACCAGCTTGGTCAGCGCCTTGGCTGTATAATCGACGATGGGCACAATGCGGGCATAGTTGAGCCTCGTCGGGCCTATTATGCCCAGAACGCCAACAATGTTCTGCTTTGAGTCGCGAAACGGTGCCGCAATCAAAGACGAGCCGGAGAGTGAGAACATCTGATTTTCAGCGCCAATAAAGATGCGCACGCCTTCGCCGGTTTCGGCGCGGCTCAATAGATCGATCACATCCTTCTTGCTTTCAAGATCGCCAAACAGCAGCCGGATCCGTTCCAGATCCTGCAGGGCGGTAAGGTCTTCGAGCAGATTGGCCTGCCCGCGCACGATCAACTGCTGATGATCAGCCTGCGCCCCCGACCAGCTGGCGAGGCCGGCCTCAACCAGCCGCGCGGTCAAGCTATCAAGCTCCTGTTTGCTGGATATGCGGGCCTTTTCCAGTTCTTGACGCGCCTCGCCCAGCGTCCTCCCGCGAATGCGGGCGTTGAGATAGTTTGCCGCCTCGGTCAGCGCCGAAGACGGCAATCCCATCGGCACCTGTAAAATACGGTTTTCAACCGAGCCATCTTCACCCACCAGAATGGCAAGGGCGCGCTCCGGATCGACGCGCACGAATTCTATTTGTTTGAGGCGGGCATTGTCTTTTGTGGTGACGACAAGCCCGGCTCCGCGAGACAGGCCGGAAAGCAGCGACGAGGCCTCGATCAGTGCGCCATTCAAGCTATGATCGGCGGAAGCTTTCACCTTGGCGTCGATACGACCGCGCTCTTCACCGGAAAGATCGTTGAACTCCAACAAAGCATCGACAAAAAATCGTAAACCGAGGTCTGTCGGCAGTCTGCCTGCGCTGGTGTGCGGGGCATAGATCAGCCCCATTTCTTCCAGGTCCTGCATGATATTGCGCACAGAGGCTGGCGATAAGGACATCGGCAGCAGCTTGGACAAAAACCGCGATCCAACCGGTTCACCGCTGGCAATGAAGCTGTCGACAATGTGCCGGAATATCTCGCGCGATCTCGCGTCAAGCTTGGCGAGCGGGCTCAGGCTGCCCGCTGATTGCGTGAGTTTGGAAAAATCCATCATTGCCTAAACATGGCGGCGTCGATGCTGCCATGCAAGGCCAAATTCGCCGCAACTATTCGAGCAACATCCGCTTCAACAGTTCAAGCTCCTCGGCCAGCGCTGTATCCAAGGCTGTCATGCCATCAATTTTGCGCACGGCATGAAGCACTGTTGTGTGGTCGCGTCCGCCAAAACGGCGGCCAATTTCCGGCAAGCTGCGCAGAGTGAGCGTCTTTGCCAAAAACATTGCGATTTGCCTTGGCCTTACAACATTGGCCGTGCGGCGTGATGACAATATATCTGCGCGGCTCACCTGATAATGTGTGGCCACCAGCTTCTGAATATCTTCGATCTTCACGCGCTTTGGCTCGCGCACGCGCACAAGGTCTCTGATAGCGATTTCGGCGGTTTCGACGCTCAGCGGCATCCCCGAAAGCGTCTGATGCGCCAACAGCCGGTTGACCGCACCATCGAGGTCGCGCCCGTTTGCGGTAATAATATGCGCGACATAGCGCATCACCGCCGCAGGCACATCAAAGCCGGGTTGAAGCTGCCGCGCCGCTGTCACCCGGGACTCTAGAATGTTGAGCCGCAACATTTCATCGAGCGCACTCATTTCGACGCACAGCCCGCCCGCCAGCCGCGAACGGACGCGCTCTTCGAGGGTTTCAAGGTCGCTTGGCGGCCGATCAGCCGCAATGACCACTTGCTTACCGGCGTCGATCAAAGCGTTGAGCGCGTGGCAAAATTCCACCTGAATGGACTTACCTTGCAAAAACTGAACATCGTCAATGATGAGCAGATCAATTGCCCTGAGTTTTTCTTTGAAGGCGATTGTTGTCTGCGCCTTCAAAGCGGAGACAAAGCCATACATGAATTTTTCGGCGGTGAGATAAATCACGCGCTTGGAGCGCTGCTTGGCCTCATGCGCAATGGCCTGAATAAGATGTGTTTTGCCAAGACCAACCGCCGCGTGAAAATACAGCGGATTGTAAAGCAGCGCCGCGCCTTCTTCAGCTTGAGCCACGCGCTGGGCGGCGGCAAACGCCAGTTGGTTCGATTTGCCCACCAGAAAGGCCTCAAAATTCAAACGCCGGTCGAGCGGCGAGCCATCGAAGGCGTCAGGCTCAGCCGCCACAAGGCTTCGCGCCGCCAAAGCGCTGCCCGGAGCATGGTCGGATTTTGATCGCAGTTGTGGCTTCAACGCTACCACGTCCGTCACAGCTTCCGGCCGTTGATAGGGAACCGGACCTTGGCGGATGCTCAGCGATATTTCAGCAATTTCGCCATATTCGGCGCAAAGCGCAAGCGTAACACGGTCGAGATAATGGGAAGAGATCCAGTTTTTCAGAAACCGCGTCGGTACGGTAATATAGGCCTTGCGATCCTTAACGGATTCAAGCTCCATCCTGCCAAACCAGCTTGTAAAAATATCCTCGCCCAGTTCAGAGCGAAGGCGTTTACATGTGCTCACCCAGGCCGCTCGCATATCGGATGTTCTGGCAACCTTATCTGTGACGTCACACGGAATTTCTAAGGGTCGTTGTACTGGATGGGACATTTTTGTGGTTTTCTTTTCTTCTTAAACGCCGTCTATCTATAAAATATGCAAAAAAGTCCGGTGTCCAAACAAACGAATTTGTTACGAACGCAAGAACACTTCAAATCAATATGCTGGTCTTAGAACCGGAAAACTTGTGCTATTCGCTGACGAATAATTCTAAACTTATGTCCCGGAACCCCCCGACAAAAAAACAGTGACACATCGCTCCGAGGCGGTGCAACGTTAAATTTTTTGCATGACTTTATACGCGATGCAGAAGCGAACTATCTGTTTAAGACATTTTTACAACACCGTTCATAACCGCTTGATAAGTGTGCCTTTTGTCCTGTTGAGCATAGGTGCAGAGGCAAACCGTTTTTGGTTTTTTAAATTTCAAATCAATCAACATCGTTCCATACCTGTTCAAGGCCGCAGCATGGTACTTTAAACGCTTAGCCCGTAACATATTGAAAAATAACATAAATATATGAGCAACCAAAGCGGTTGGCGGCAACCTGCGCTCTTGCTGGCTCGATAAAACCGCTTGACTCTCAAAAATCAAATAATCGCCCGCGGGACAAGCGGAAATGCTGTGGCCAGCCGATTCTGGTGCTTCCAAAACACTGGTAAAATATCACCTCTGTATCAAACTGCGGCAAAAAATGTGTCCTCGCCTGATTTAGATACTTCTCCTTAACCATAATTTGACGATTGCCTCGCTAAGTTAGCGTTACGTTCACTTTGCGCTGCGTCGCACACAGGTTGTCTCATGGCTTTGAAACCCGCCCGAATTGCCGTTCTTGCTATTGCCATAGCCGCTGGTGGCGGCGCATTCATGTTATCAGGCGGGCCTGCGCCTCAGCCGATGGCAGTTGCTCCGATCATTCAGCAGGCGGCTCCGACCATGCCGGTCGAAAAAATTCTCATCACCAAGCGTGATCTGCCCATGGGTACACTGGTTGGGCAGGCGGATATTGATTGGCAGGACTGGCCCGCCGCTGCTGTCTCGCCTGGCATGATCAAACAGGTTGCTGCCACCTCCAAAAAGCAGGTTGATGATATTGTCGGCTCGATCGCCCGTTCCGCCTTTTTGTCGGGCGAGCCGGTTCGCTCAGATAAATTGGTGAAGGGCACAAGCTCCGGCTTCCTGTCCGCGATCCTGCCTGCCGGCCACCGCGCCGTTGCCATCGATATTGATACGGCCGGCTCAACTACCGCCGGCGGTTTCATCCTGCCGAATGACCGTGTCGACATCATCCGCACCTATAAAGATGCCGATGCCACCAAATCCAGCGGTGTCGACTCGGCCGGAACAGAAACCATCCTGCGCAATGTGCGCGTCCTGGCCATCGGGCAGAATGTGCAAGAAAAAAACGGCCAGCCCGTTGCGGTGGGCACAACCACAGCCACGCTTGAACTTGACGCAAACCAGACCGAGCAGGTCATCCTGGCGCAGCGCACCTCGATCAATGCCCGGCTCTCTCTCGCGCTTCGCAGCATGTTGGATGGCGGCACCGCCGAAAACACAGCAACGCCTAAAACCGCAGATGATGATGGCCCGCTGACCGTTGTTCGCTTCGGCTACACCGCACAGGTGAGCAAAAAATGAGTGAGCATCCTATGAGCGAGCCAGCAATGATCACGCACCCCTCCCATCCGCAAAGCGGGATTTCAGCTATGACCCAGACCCAGACCTTCGGCGCGCGGATTAAGCCCGCATCGGCGAGCCTCCGGGCTCTGATCACCGCGAGCGTCATGGTAAGTTCGCTCATCAGCACTCCACTGGGTCAAATGTCCGCGCAGGCCGCCGATCATAGCGGCTTCCAGAATTCGGAAGACGATAGCAGCGCCGGTGGCGTCTATACCAAGCGCATCACCATGGCGGTGGGCCGGTCGATTATTTTTGATCTGCCGCAAGACGCCTCCGAAATCTTCATCGGCAGCCCAAACGTTGCCAACGCCGTTGTGCGCTCCGCCCGTAAAATCTATCTCGTCGGTGTCGCCAACGGCACCACGACCTTGTTCGCCATGGATAAAGCCGGCAAGCGTATCGCCACCATCGAAATCGTCGTCGGTCGCGACACAGCCGAATTGCGCGCCTTGCTCAAGGCCGCAATGCCCAAATCCAATGTCGAAATCCGCACGGTTGGTGATACCATCATTTTGTCTGGCGAAGTGGACTCCGCCCTTGAAGCACAAAAGGCCTATGATATCGCCGATGCTTATGTCGGATATTCGGTAGTCGGCGGCACGTCGGGTGGTTCTAACTCAGTTTCGTTCAGCAATACCGCCATCGTCAAAGGCAAGTTGATCAATTCCATCGTCATACGTGGCAAAGATCAAGTGATGCTCAAGGTCACAATTGCCGAAGTTAAGCGCAACATCATCAAGCAGCTGGGCATCAGCACATCCGGCTCATGGGGCGCAGCCGGTGCAAATTCCGCCGGCGGTCTGTTTCCGCAAAATCCGCTCGGGCTACAATCCACCTCGACCAATTTGAGTCAGAATATTATATCGTCAATCGGCAGTCAGGGTAGCATCGGTGCCAGTATCCAGGCCTTTGAGCGCAACGGCGTCGCCCACGTGCTGGCTGAGCCCACCGTCACTGCCATTTCCGGCGAAAGCGCCAAATTTGTCGCGGGCGGTACAGTTCCAACTGTCGATTCGGCCACATGTACAACTGCTAGCGCCCTCAATCCGTTCAGCAGCCAATCTTCGGACATCCATTATAAAGACCAGCCCTACGGTGTCTCGCTCACCTTCACGCCAACCGTGCTGTCGGAGGGCCGCATCCAGCTGCATGTCGGCACCGAAGTCACCGAAGTGGAAGGTCTGGTCGGCGGCTCGTTCTATTGCGCCAACCATCCCTCAACCCGCACCCGCCGCAACGAGACGACGGTAGAACTGCCTTCGGGCGGTTCCATCATCTCTGCCGGACTGATTCAGCAGAAATCGGCGCAGATTATCCAAGGCCAGCCGGGCCTGATGAACCTGCCGATTTTGGGCTCTCTGTTTCGCTCGCGCGACTTCATGAAAGAAGAA
>JANXSV010000443.1 GCA_025356505.1 Methylovirgula sp. | reverse complement strand
GTAGCTTCGTGCCTTGACCTCGTCTTTGGGCATCAATTCACCGTTGTTTGCAGCATAGCCCATTTTCATCAAAGCTTCAGTGCTGCCAGCGTCAGCAGCTTTTTTGAGTTGTTCAAGATACCGCGCCTCATCTGCCGCCGTACCCATGCCGTTTTTATAGGCCAAGGCAAGCTGGTAACGGGCATTGACATGGCCGGCTTCCGCGGCTTTCTCATACCAATCTTTGGCGAGCTTGCCGTTTTTGTCAGGGTCGACTTTGTCGAAGTAAAGGTTGTCGTAATAGACACCAAGGTTATACATGGCTTCAGGCGACCCCATTTCCGCGGCTTTTTCATACCAAGCAGCAGCGTCTCCGGAGTTTTTCAGCAGGCCGCCGCGACCGCGATCAAACAAAACGCCGATCCAGACCTTGGCGTAACTCGACCCCGCTGCAGCGGCGGATTTGAATAGCCGTGCCGCATCAAAATAGCGCCCGGCCGAATTGTAAGCGAGTCCGAGTTGTTCGGCGTAGCGCAATCCGGCAGGCGCTTCAGCTTTGAGAGGCAGGGATGCCGCATAGGCTGCCTCACAGGCCGGAACACCTTTGACCGCGTCTACAGCTGCCGGAGGCGGCACTTCCGGATTGTAGTTTGAATTTTCAACACTTCCTGCGCTCTTGTCACATAGGGGGCCCTGCGAGATGTCTCCCTTTGCACCGGGGGCAAAATTGGTTAGCCACGACCGCGCATCGGTGTCGTTTTTGGCAAGAGCTTTTTGATACCATTTCCTGGCTTCATCCTCGCCGCCAATACGGCCTTCTTCGGCATCCAGTTTGGTAAAAATGCCTGCGAGCAAAGTTTGTGCAAGCAGCTTCATCGCCTCAATATTATCACTTCCAGCGGCTTCGAGCAGCAGACCGCGCGCCTTTTGCAAATCTTGCGGGCCGCCAATTCCATTGAGGTAAATATTTGCGAGCTTCCATTTGGCAGTAAGATCCCCGTCGGCAGCAGCCTGCTGATACAAACTACGGGCGGCGGCCCCGTCAGGCTTGATACCGTTGCCGTTTTCGAAAATGTTGGCAAGCCGGCGTTTGGCCGTTGCGTCACCCAGCTTTGCGGCTTTTTCGCACCATTCGCGTGCCAAGGTATAGTCCACCGGAGTGCCATATCCCCAATAATGCGCCTCACACATCTGCTGCATGGCGACTACGGACCCAAGATTGGCAGCTTTTTCATAGGTTTGAGTTGATTTCGTCAGGTCTTTGAGCACACCTTCGCCGTTTTTATAGGCAACTGCCATGTTGAACACGCCATCGACCGAGCCAAGTTCCGCCGCCTTTTTGAAAGCGGCAAAGCCGCGCACGTGGTCTTGGGCCACACCAAGGCCGCGATCATAAAAGTTACCAATCCAAAGTGTGGCAAATGCGGATTTCGTTAAAGCCGGACCGGTGTAGATTTTAAGCGCGTCGGAATAACGCTCCTGCTCTATCAGGCTGCGACCAAGCTGATTGGCATAACGGAGAGTTTTTGGCGCCGCCTTGAATGCAGCCTCGCAAGCTAATGCTGCTTTGGGCGCATCATGCACCCTATCAGTGAATTTAACGTCCTTAGGGCGCAAAGGGTCCGTTTCCGAGGCAGCAAGGCGATCACATGTCTCGCCCGGCGTTTCAGGCTTGCGCTCGGACGCAAGCTCATCTTGAGCGACTTGATAATCCAGCGCAGCTGCTTTTTCGAGCCAGGATGTTGCTGTGGCTTTGTCAACAGCGCCGAAATCCCCACTTTGGTACATGTGCGCCAGTTCGACCATGGCGACCGGATCATCATGCGCGGCGGCGCGTTCAAAATAGGTGCGCGCGGCAAAAGCGTCTTTCTCGACGCCGCGGCCATCACGATAAGCATAGCCAAGCCCGCGCAACGAAGCGGCATCCTTCAGTTTCTCGCCGCGATGATACCAATCAAGCGCTATCTTAGGATCTTTTTGAACGCCGCCATTGCCTGTGAGGTAAAGATCACCCAGTGCAGACATGGCGAAAGGCGCGTCATAACTGGCGGCCTTAATATACCACTGCAATGCTTCATCGAAAT
>JANXSV010000441.1 GCA_025356505.1 Methylovirgula sp. | reverse complement strand
CCCGCCCACAGCCCATGCGTTTGAATAGCTTCATCGGTGTAATGCGAGCAGCTCGGCTCATGGCGACAGTGCCGCCCGACAAGGCTGGAGAGCGTAAGCTGGTAAAGCCGGATAAGCCAATGCGCCCCAGCACGCGGCAACGCCATCCAAAAGCTCACGCGTCGATCCTCAACGCATCCGCGCGCGATGCCATTGCCTTTTCACAAGCGTCCACCACCGCATCAAACGTCAGCAACGTCGAATGATGCCGCGCTTTATACTCCCGCACTGGCTCAAAAGCCTGCATATCGGCCCATTTCCCGCTTGGTGGCTGGCCGTTTTCTTTGAGCATAGCCCGCACCTGATCGCGTAAGCTGCGCAACTCCGCGACCGGAGTGCCCACCACGTGTTCCGCCATCAAGCTGGACGTTGCTTGCCCAAGCGCGCAGGCTCGCACCTCATGGGCAAAATCCGTAACGACGTCGCCGTCGAGTTTAACGTCAACCGTCACTGTGGATCCGCACAGCCGCGAATGTGCCACTGCGCTGCCATGTGCATCCGCCAAACGCCCCAGACGCGGGATGTTGGCAGCCAGTTCCAGAATGCGTCGCGAATAGATTTCATTCAACATCGCCAGACCCTAACCAAAAAACAATCTCACTCTATATAGCTCCTTGCGCACGCATTTGCGAGAGCGGCAAAAAAGCCTAAAATGCCGTTTTATGTCATCTGTTTTCTACAATGCTGCGTAGAGTGAATTCAATACAGGGAGGCTCCACATGGACGCCGTGGTCAAGTCCTTCAAACATGCAATACGCCCTCAACGGCCATCGCGTGCAGAAGCAGAAGCAGCAGTCAAAACACTCATCCTCTGGGCGGGAGACGACCCGGAACGCGAAGGCCTGCGCGATACGCCGCGCCGCGTGACCAAAGCCTACAGTGAGGTGTTTTCCGGATATGATCTGGACGCATCAGAAGCGCTCAAACGCGTGTTCGAAGAGGTCGAGGGCTACGATGATATGGTGCTGGTGAAAGATATTGATTTCACTTCACACTGTGAACATCACATGGTGCCGTTCGTTGGCAAGGCGCATATCGGCTATTTCCCCAATGGTGGTGTGGTCGGTTTGTCCAAACTTGCGCGCGTCGTCGATTTATTCGCCAAGCGCCTGCAAACGCAGGAAACGATGACCAATCAGATCATCAACGCGCTTGAAGAGGCGTTAAAACCTCGTGGCGTGGCAGTGATGATCGAGGCCGAGCATATGTGCATGTCCATGCGCGGCGTGCAAAAGCGCGGAGCCTCAACGCTCACATCTGGGTTTACGGGTGTGTTTCAAAACAACCCCGCCGAACAAATCCGGTTTTTGACGATGGTGCGGGGCAAATAGCGGAAAGCGTCGCGACTGGCGGGCTGATTTGGCTTGACGGCGGAGAGCTTCTCCCCGTCAATATCGCCCCAATATCGGCCATCACACCATGAGCAAAGCACATGACTTCGCCTCTTCCTTCTGCAGCCATAACTTCAGAGAAAGCAAATCTGGAGGAAGGCCTCGCCTTTTCGCCGAAATTCGATTCCCACGGCCTGATCACCTGCGTTACCATAGAGCACAGCACCTCAGAGGTGCTCATGCTGGCACATATGGACGACGAGGCGCTTCGCCTCACAATTGAAACTGGCATCGTGCACTATTTCAGCCGCTCGCGGCAGGCGTTGTGGCGCAAAGGCGATACGTCCGGGCAGGTTCAAACGCTCGTCACCCTGCTGACCGACTGCGATCAGGATGCGCTGGTGGCGCGTGTCAGCGTTGGCGGTGATGGTAAAGCTTGCCACACTGGAAGAAAAAGCTGCTTTTACCGGTCGGTAAAACGGGGTGAAAACGGCGTTCTGGCACTGGAATTTACGCAAAACTAACTGCAATTGCGAAATAAGTTTCAGCATTACTGCCAAAATCAGTCAAACTTTACCGACTTCTCATCAATCACGATGTACCCTAATTTCTCGCGCAGCATCCTTTCCTGTCTGCGCCACAAGAAGGGTAAGCTGATGCGGAATATGTTCATGCGTCGGTCAGACACAGGTTCAGGCGGCGGTCGTCGCCGCACGGCAAAACTGGGCATTGCCCTTGGTGCGGGGGCCGCGCGCGGTTGGGCCCACATCGGCTTTTTGCAAGAGCTGGATGCGCACAGGGTGCGGGCTGAAGTCGTCACCGGAACCTCAATCGGTGCTGTCTGCGGCGGCGCTTATGCCGGTGGCAAACTGATTGAACTTGAAGCTTTCGCGCGTTCGCTCACCAAACGCCGCATTTTTTCAATGATGGATGTTTCACTGGCGGGCGGTGGCCTCATTGGCGGAAGCAGGCTGCGCGCCAAACTCGAAGCGGCGCTTGGCAATCTCAATGCCGAAGAACTGTCGATAAAGTTCGGTGCCGTCGCAACAGAAATCGGGTCGGGTCACGAGGTATGGCTCACCAAGGGCAATATGGCCGAGGCGATTCGCGCGTCCTACGCCCTTCCCGGCCTGTTCGAACCGGTGAACTTCCACGGCAGATGGATGGTTGATGGAGCTCTGGTCAATCCGGTACCCGTTACGCTCTGCCGCGCTCTTGGAGCCGATCTGGTGATCGCGGTAAACCTCAGCACGGACTCCTTCGCCCGCGGCTCGGTCAAACCGGACGAATATGAGGACGCCGCACATCCCCCGGTCCCGGCCTCACAGCCTGAATTGCCGGACCACGCTTCGCCGCGCGGCTTTTTAAGTGCCGTCAGCGACGGAGCCTTTGCGCTGTCATGGCCGTTTCGCGCCGCGACAGCGCCAACCAAAACTGCCTCGGCCTCGGGTCCAGGTGTAGCCGCAGTCATGATTGACGCCTTTAACATCATGCAGGATCGGGTAGCCCGCTCTCGTCTTGCAGGTGACCCGCCGGACATTCTGGTGAATGCTAAAGTCGGACGGGTTGGATTGTTCGAATTTCACCGCGCCGACGAGCTTATCGCCCTTGGCCGCGAGGCAGCCCGCCGCGCGATGGACGATATCCGCGCTGCTCAGGCTGCTTTTGAAAGCTATGCGTTTTGAGCCGTAAAACGTCAGGCAGAGGCAATATAC
>JANXSV010000434.1 GCA_025356505.1 Methylovirgula sp. | reverse complement strand
CTCGCCGGAATTGCAGGTGCTGCCTTGATCGGTTCTGCGGTCTATGCCGCACTGGACCGGCAGACGACCTTTGCCGAAGCCCCAATCATAGCTGCCCTCTCACACAAGGATGATACAAACGCCAGCACCACATTGCACACGAGCGACAGGTTGGTTCGGCCAGTCGACATCGTTGCCGCTAAGCAGATTTATAAACTTACACTTCCGGTGAAAGTCGGCGATAGGGAGGTTTTGGCATCGCGCTCATTCACCCATGTTGCCACGCCCCTAACCACCACGCCGACACAATTTGCTGAAGATGTGCCGACCTTCGATCCGCTCAAGCTGCTGACCGGTTCCAAGGAGAATGCCGAGAACCAGCAAGATCAAACGCCGATGATCGACGCAGCTGAAGTATCACTCGCCAATCGCGACTTCACAGAAGCGGACATTATCTCACCCGATATTAAATTGTCGGACGATGAAGCCCTGGCCGAAGTTGCGGAACAGGCCAAACTTACTGGAACAGGTGTCAAACCGGCCTTACCTATACCGCCGCAGTTGCTGCTCATGCGTACGAGCCGCGCAAATGTCGCATTAGGGCCCGGGGCATCTTTCGGCGCGACCCCTTTTGGTGACCCGGGGCGCAGCAAAATTTCTGACACTGCCTTTACCTCGATCGCCGTCCGGATGGTGCCGGAAAATGTGTCAACCATAGCGCGCAGCGAAACGACCGCGACCTCATCGGCCGGGCAGGAAAGACTGATGGTGCTGCATAAGGGAGAATCGCTTGAGGATTTGCTCAAGGCCAATCAGGTGTCCAAGGCGCAAATCCGCTCAGTTCTAAATGTTGCCAATCGAAAAGGTCAGGAGTGGGTGCGTGAAGGGCAGAAGGTCAAGCTTCTGTTTGCCGACCTTACCGGTGATAATCAGGCGAGCAGTCTGGCGCGCGTCTCGGTCTATTCCGACGAAACGCTGGCATCCACTTTGGCAATTACCGATAACGGCGACTTTCTGCCGGTGAAAATCGCGCCTCAGCAAAAAGCTGCTGCTGTTGCGGCGGCAAACTCGGACAATGCCGACGAAGATGAGACAGATACAGGCGGAATGCGGCTCTACAACGCGCTGTATGAGACGGCGCTGAAACAAGATCTGCCACGCACGATCGTTGATGATTTGACCGTGATCTTTGCAAACTCGGTGGATTTTCAACACAGCGTTACGGCGGGCGATTCTTTTGAGGCGCTCTACACCAATAATGAAGACCCGGAAGCAAAGGGCGATCTGCTCTATGCCTCAATCACTGCGCGCAACGAGACTTTCAAATTTTACCGGTATCAAACACCCGACGACAATTCCGTCGACTATTATGATGAGAAGGGCCAGTCAGGCCGAAAGTTCCTGATCCGCAAACCTATTGCTTCAGGCGAACAGAAATCCGGATTCGGCATGCGTCGCCATCCAATATTCGGCTATATGAAGATGCATACCGGTGTGGACTGGGCTGCCCCGACCGGAACGGCCATCTTTGCTGCAGGCAACGGTGTGATTCTAAAAGCCGGATTTTCGTCAGGCTACGGACGCCGCGTCGAAATTCAGCATCAGGGCGGATATGTCAGCACCTACAATCACATGTCCGGCTTCGGCCGCGGCGTCGAAGAAGGCCAGCGCATAAAGCAAGGCCAGATTGTTGGCTATGTCGGCACCACCGGCAACGTAACCGGCGCACATCTGCACTATGAGGTGATTATCAACGGGCGCTTCGTTGATCCGATTGCCATTAAACTGCCGCGCACACGCGAACTTGACGGCAGAACACTCTCCAGCTTCAAAACAGAACAGAATCGTATCAATGACATACTGAGCAAAGCCCCAAATGCCACACAAACGGTCAGTCAGAAATAGCGCGCACTCATGCTATCGGGCTATAGAATGATTTTGGGGTTCACAGGACTGGACCAGGACGTATGAGTGACTTTCTGGTTGTCGTTCTTCCGGTTTTCGGGCTCATTGCAATTGGTTTTGCCGCCGCTTGGACAAAGCTTCTCCCGCTTCGGGCCGGGGAGGGATTATCCGACTACGTATTCTCCCTTGGCATTCCCATCCTCATTTTCAAAACCATGGTCAATGCTCATCTGCCCGAGTCGCAACCGTGGGGCTATTGGACGGCCTATTTTGGCGGCGTTGCTTGTGTGTGGGTACTAGCGATGCTGATCGGACGGCGCTATTTTAACCTCAATCACCGGCAAAATGTGGTTGCAGGATTTAGCGCGGCCCAATCCAACACTGTCCTGGTCGGCATTCCGCTTCTGCTCAAAGCCTATGGAGAGCCGGGGGCGGTGCCGCTGTTTCTACTTGTTGCGGTACATCTGCCTGTAACGATGACGACCGCGACTGTTTTATTCGAAGGCATGCACCTTCGAACGCTATGGCGGTTGATCCCGAAGTTGATATTTCATCCCATTCTGCTGGGCCTACTGGTTGGACTTGCCTACAAATTTTCAGGATTGCCGCTGTCTGGCCCGTTTCAGACTGTCGTGGAAAATATTGCAGCATCTGCCCTGCCCTGCGCGCTTATTGCAATGGGCATGGCTCTGAAAAGTTACGGCTTGCAGTCTGACTTCCGGCTCACAGGGGTTATCGTTATCCTGAAACTGCTCCTGCATCCTGCCATCGTCTTTGTTCTGGGCTTTAAAGTTTTGCATCTGCCTGAAGTTTGGGCTGGCGTCGCAGTGTTGTTCGCAGCCGCGCCAACCGGCATCAACTGTTATCTATTTGCGGCACGATACAATACCGCTCAGGCCCTAGCTTCGAGCGCCATTGCTGTAAGCACTGCACTCTCCATATTTAGCACTCTGTTCTGGTTATGGATGCTTGGCATTCAGCACCTTTAAAATGCCGTCCAAGTTGCTTGAATTTAAACCGGAAGCCGAAATGTTCTCAGCGTTCAGCACCACACGATCAAAGCGGTTTCACGCAGGTATGAGCGCCGCGTGCACCTTTGCCGCCGGAGCCGTTGGTAGCCTTGCAACCATCCCAAATATTCCCGGCTGGTATGCAGGACTGGTGAAGCCATCCTTCAACCCTCCAAACTGGATCTTCGGCCCGGTTTGGACACTTCTCTACATCATCATGGCCATTTCGCTATACCGCGTCTTGCGGACACCGGATACTGAGCAAAAAAGCCGCGCTATCAACTTCTTTATAGGGCAACTTGTCTTGAATGCACTTTGGTCGGTGGCATTTTTTGGCCTGCACAGTCCTACATTTGGTTTGGTTGTTATTGCTTTTTTGTGGATTATGATCGCTACGACTATAACAATGTTCACAAGGCTCGACGCGCCTGCCGGTTATGCGCTGGTTCCATACCTATTTTGGGTGAGCTTCGCCGCGCTACTCAACGTCAGTATCTGGCTGCTCAACTAAGGGCCGGACGCCGCGAATTCGAATAATGGCAAAATCACGGCTGGAGGGTTGCGTCGCAAATGCCCTTGTGTTAGGCAACGCGCAGATCAGGAAACGGGCCGCTCGCGTGGTTGATTTTCTGGAATTTCACAGCCGCGCGCTTGAACATTTCTGCCGGGAAGACCGCAGAAATTGTGTGAGCTTAAACCATTGGAAGGCGTTTCGTGACAACGGAAACGATCATATCTGGAATGGCCGGGCGCTACGCAACAGCGCTTTTTGCCCTTGCAAAAGAACAAGGTGTGGCTGATCAGGTTTCAACTGATCTCAAAAACTTCAAAGCCATGGTTACTTCGAGCTCAGACCTTACTGCCCTCGTGCGCAGCCCTGTCATCAGCGTCGACGATCAGGCTCGTGCACTGACATCCGTGCTGGCGAGCGCCAATATCACTGGCGTTGCCTCAAACTTCATTCAGCTCGTGACCTCCAAGCGCCGCCTTTTTGCGATCAGCGACATGATCGCCGGCTACCAAAAATTGCTCGATACCGATAACGGCGTCATCCATGCCGAAGTCACTTCGGCGCAACCGCTCGATGCGGCTCAATCTCAAGCGCTCGCCTCTGCGCTCTCACAAGTTTCCGGCGGCAAAACTGTCGACGTGAATGCCAAAGTGGATCCGTCCATCATCGGCGGCCTTGTTGTAAAACTCGGTTCGCGCATGTTAGATGCTTCTCTGAAAACCAAACTCAACTCAATTCGCTCCCTTATGAAAGAGGTCGGCTGATGGACATCCGCGCCGCAGAAATTTCCGCAATTCTCAAAAGCCAAATCGCAAATTTTGGCTCAGAAGCCCAGGTTTCCGAAGTAGGACAGGTTTTGTCCGTCGGTGACGGTATCGCCCGCGTTCATGGCCTTGACAATGTTCAAGCCGGTGAAATGGTCGAATTTGCCAACGGTATCCGCGGCATGGCTTTGAACCTCGAAACCGACAACGTCGGCGTCGTTATTTTCGGTTCCGACCGCGACATCAAAGAAGGCCAGACCGTCAAGCGCACCGGCGACATCGTTGACGTACCAGTCGGTAAAGAGCTTCTAGGCCGCGTCGTCGATGCTCTTGGAAATCCTATCGACGGCAAGGGTCCATTAAAGGCAGCCCAGCGTTCCCGCGTCGACGTAAAGGCACCCGGCATCATTCCACGCAAATCGGTGAATGAGCCTATGGCGACCGGCCTCAAGGCCATCGACGCACTCATCCCTGTGGGTCGCGGTCAGCGCGAATTGATCATTGGTGACCGTCAGACCGGCAAAACCGCTGTCGCTCTCGATGCGATGCTCAACCAAAAGGCGATCAACTCCGGAACAGACGAGTCCGCCAAGCTTTACTGCGTCTATGTCGCGGTGGGTCAGAAGCGTTCCACCGTCGCCCAGTTTGTGAAAGTTCTCGAAGAAAACGGCGCACTGGAATATTCGATCATCGTCGCCGCAACGGCCTCGGACCCTGCACCTATGCAGTTCCTTGCACCCTTCTCCGGCTGCGCTATGGGTGAATATTTCCGCGACAACAAAATGCACGCTCTGATCGTTTATGACGATTTGTCGAAGCAGGCTGTTGCTTATCGCCAGATGTCGCTGCTCTTGCGCCGTCCACCGGGCCGCGAAGCCTACCCTGGCGATGTGTTTTATTTGCACAGCCGCCTGCTTGAGCGCGCCGCCAAGTTGAACGAAGCCAATGGCTTGGGCTCTCTGACGGCTCTGCCAGTCATCGAAACTCAGGCGAACGACGTTTCTGCTTACATCCCGACCAACGTCATCTCGATTACTGACGGCCAGATCTTCCTCGAAACCGACTTGTTCTATCAGGGTATCCGCCCGGCGGTGAACGTTGGTCTGTCCGTCTCCCGCGTCGGTTCCGCGGCTCAGACCAAGGCAATGAAAAAAGTTGCCGGCAAGATTAAAGGAGAGTTGGCGCAGTATCGCGAAATGGCTGCCTTCGCTCAGTTCGGTTCTGACCTTGATGCCTCGACCCAGCAGTTGCTGGCGCGCGGTTCGCGTTTGACTGAATTGTTGAAGCAGGCCCAGTTCGCTCCGCTCAAAATGGAAGAGCAGGTTTGCTCGATCTATTGCGGTGTTAACGGCTACCTCGACAAGCTGCCGCTCAACCGCATTAAAGCCTTTGAAGATGGCTTGCTCAGCCTGCTGCGCACCAAGCACGCGGATCTTTTGGGCGCGATCCGCGACTCAAAGGATTTCTCGGACGCAAGTGCCGCATCTTTGAAGGACATTGTCGAAGCCTTCCTCAAGTCTTTTTCCTAACGGGCACGCGCCTGATACGCTTGGATTAAAAAATGCCTTCGTTAAAGGACTTACGAAATCGCATCGCCTCGGTGAAAGCGACGCAAAAAATCACCAAAGCCATGCAAATGGTGGCGGCGGCGAAACTGCGTCGCGCCCAAAGCGCGGCAGAAGCAGCGCGTCCCTATGCCGAGCGCATGGATAACGTTCTTGCCAATGTCGCGGGCGGCGTTGCTGATAATGGGCCGAGATTGCTGATGGGCACAGGCGCAAATCAAACGCATTTGTTGGTGGTTTGTACCGCTGAACGTGGGTTATGCGGCGCGTTCAATTCTTCGATCGCCCGTCTGGCGCGCGAAAAAATTGCCGAACTTTTGGCGCAGGGCAAAACCGTTAAAATCATTTGCGTCGGCAAAAAGGGCAATGACATCCTGCGCCGACTCTACGACAAGAACATCATTGAATTCATTGACCTGCGCGCCTTCAAGCAGCTTGGGTATGAGAACGCTGATGCAATTGCGAAAAACATTATCAGCCGTTTTGAAAACGGTGAGTTTGATGTTTGCACCCTGTTCTATTCGCGTTTCCGCTCGGTAATTCAGCAAATTCCAACGGCGTTGAAACTCATTCCGGCCGAAGTGCCTGTATCCGCAGCGGTTACCGGCCCGGCAGCCACTTATGAATATGAGCCTGAACAGGACGAAATCCTGTCCACCCTGCTGCCGCGCAATATCTCTGTACAGATTTTGCGGGCTTTGTTGGAAAATACGGCCTCCTTCTACGGATCGCAGATGAGCGCCATGGACAGCGCAACCCGCAACGCCGGCGAAATGATCAAAAAACAGACGCAAAAATATAACCGTTCGCGTCAGGCCATGATCACCAAAGAACTGATCGAAATTATCTCGGGCGCCGAAGCGCTCTGACCGTTTAAAAGTGAGGATATCCCATGGCAAATGCCGCCACTACAACCGCAACATCTGAGACTTCGGGCGCTCACGCAAATGTAGGCCACATTTCACAGGTCATCGGCGCCGTCGTCGACGTGAAATTCGACGGCGAATTGCCGGAAATTCTCAACGCACTTGAGACAATGAACGGCGGGAACTGCCTCATCCTCGAAGTTGCGCAACATCTGGGCGAATCATCGGTGCGTTGCATCGCGATGGACACGTCTGAAGGTCTGGTTCGTGGCCAGCCGGTCACCGACACGGGTGGCCCGATCCAAGTTCCTGTCGGTGCTGGCACATTGGGCCGCATCATGAACGTGATCGGTCAGCCGATCGACGAAGCCGGTCCAATTATTAACGAAGGTCTGCGTCCTATTCACGCTCCGGCGCCAACCTATGCTGAACAGTCCTCCGAGGGCCAGATTTTGGTCACCGGCATCAAGGTGGTCGATCTGCTCGCTCCTTACGCCAAGGGTGGCAAGATCGGTCTGTTCGGGGGCGCGGGCGTTGGTAAAACCGTGCTCATTCAGGAATTGATCAATAACGTTGCAAAAACCCACGGCGGCTATTCAGTGTTTGCCGGCGTCGGCGAGCGCACCCGTGAAGGCAATGATCTCTATCACGAATTCATCGAATCCAAGGTCAATGCCGACCCGCACAATCCAGATCCTGCCGTCAAATCGAAATGCGCGCTCGTGTTCGGTCAGATGAATGAGCCGCCAGGCGCCCGCATGCGCGTTGCGCTGTCCGGCCTTACTGTTGCAGAACATTTCCGCGATCAAGGCCAGGACGTCTTGTTCTTCGTCGACAATATTTTCCGCTTCACGCAGGCTGGTTCCGAAGTGTCGGCCTTGCTTGGTCGTATTCCTTCCGCAGTGGGCTATCAGCCAACACTGGCGACCGACATGGGCCTTTTGCAGGAACGTATCACCACAACGCAAAAGGGCTCGATTACATCGGTCCAGGCCATTTACGTGCCTGCCGACGATTTGACCGACCCTGCACCCGCGACGTCTTTCGCCCATCTTGACGCAACGACCGTTCTGTCGCGTTCGATTGCTGAAAAGGGCATTTATCCTGCGGTTGACCCGCTCTATTCGACCTCG
>JANXSV010000394.1 GCA_025356505.1 Methylovirgula sp. | reverse complement strand
GAAGTCAAGCGTATGCTCGGCATCGAAGGTAAGTTCGGTGAAGATCTCGGCCTGACCAAGGATTGGGCTTTCCGCATCGTTAAGCTGGTTGGCAATTACGGCGAAGTGTTCGAAAAGAACGTCGGCGAAGGCTCAGCGCTCAAAATCAAGCGTGGCTTGAATGCGCTCTGGAACAAGGGTGGCCTGCAATACGCGCCGCCAATCCGCTAAAACACAACAAATGGCCCGCTCAAGTAGAGTGGGCCATTACAATTCGCCCGCGCCCTGAGCGCGCGGGGTCCATACAGATATTTTTCGGGGGATAAATGTCAGTTGAGGTCACTCGAGGCGTGACCGCGCCCGCATGGTGGAACAATCCGGTTTACCGCGGTTTGTTCGCACAGGTGGTTCTGGGAGGCGCGGTTTTCCTGTTCTTCTATTTTGCGGTGGTGAACACACTGGCAAATATGCGGGCACACTCGATACCCACCGATCTGGGTTTTTGGAACACAGTTTCGGGCTTTGACATTACGCAATCTCCGATTGCCTATGCGGCGCACGACAGCTACGGCCGCGCCTTTCTGGTCGGCTTGCTCAACACACTTCTGGTCGGTGTCGTCGGCATTTTCCTGACCACAATTCTCGGCTTTATTGTCGGTGTGGCGAGACTTTCGAAAAACTGGATCATCGCCAAAGTGGCTGCGCTCTATGTGGACATTTTGCGCAACACGCCGCTGCTGCTGCAGCTTCTGTTCTGGTACAATGCCGTGCTCAAATCCCTGCCAAATCCCAAGCAGGCAATTCCTATTCCGGGCGGCTCCTTCGTCAGTAATCGCGGCCTGATCGTGCCAAATCCGCAATTCGGCAGCGGGAGTTCCATCTTCGCCGCCAGTATCATTGCGGGCGTACTCATAGCCTGGGCCTATTCGATCTGGGCCAATCGACGCCAAATGGCAACCGGCCAACGCGGGCCGGTGGGCCTTGTAGCGCTTGGCGCGATCATAGGCCTGCCTTTGGTGACATATTTCCTAGCCGGCCAGCCCATCGGGCTGGAGTTTCCAGTGCTTAAAGGCTTCAATTTTTCGGGCGGCTTCCAGCTCTATCCCGAATTTGTCGCGCTGACAGGCGGCTTGGTGATCTACACTGCTGCGTTCATTGCCGAAATCGTGCGCGCCGGTATCGTTGCCGTGTCAAAAGGCCAGACCGAGGCTGCCGGGGCGCTTGGCCTGAAATCCACCCAGACACTCAAGCTCGTGGTGATTCCGCAGGCTTTGCGGGTTATCATTCCGCCGCTCACCAGCCAATACCTGAACCTTGTCAAAAATTCTTCGCTCGCAGTGTTCATCGGCTTTCCGGAACTTACGCAGGTGTTCATGGGCACAGTGCTTAACCAAACCGGCGCGGCGGTTCAATGCGTGGCCATTACCATGCTGGTTTATCTGACCATTTCGATTGTCACTTCGATCATCATGAATATCTACAACAAGCGCGTTGCGCTGGTGGAGCGCTGATATGAGCGACATGCGCACAATAGGCTTTGTACGACACGATTCAGGGCCTGTGCTCGCCGCGCCGCTATTGTCGCGCGGGCCAATCGCCTGGCTCCGTAGCAACTTGTTCTACAGCATACCATCCACGATTTTGACGATTGTCGCTCTGTTTGTGATTGCGCGCTATGTTCCGCCTCTCATCAAGTTCATGACGGTCGATGCTGTCTGGAGCGCGCCCGATGGCGCAGCATGCCGGTTTGAAAACGCCGGAGCTTGCTGGGCATTTGTCGCGCAGAAGCTGCCGTTTTTCACCTACGGCTTCTATCCGGCTCCGGAACGGTGGCGCGTCGATGTCACATTTATCATCTGCGTCGCTTTGGTTGCCTGGCTGCTGTGGCCGACTGCGCCGCGCAAAAACATCGCCGCAGGGCTGTTTTTTGTGATTTTCCCGTTCGTCGCATTTGTGTTGCTGCGCGGCGGACTCGGCAGCGGGCTGTCGATTGTCGGCACCAATTTGTGGGGCGGCATGATGGTAAGCATGATCGTCGCGCTGGTTGGCATCGTGTTTTCGTTGCCGCTCGGCATATTACTGGCGCTGGGGCGGCGCTCAACATTGCCGATCGTCAAAACCTTCTGCGTCGGTTTCATTGAAATTGTGCGTGGCGTGCCATTCATCACCGTATTGTTCATGGCGCAGTTTCTGCTGCCGCTTCTGTTGCCTGACCCGACATGGTCTGATTCGTTCGATCACCTGTTGCGTGTCCTCATCGGCACTGCGCTGTTTTCTGCGGCCTACATGGCTGAAGAGGTCCGTGGCGGTTTGCAGGCAATGCCGAAAGGCCAATATGAAGGCGCGATGGCCATGGGCCTCGGCTACTGGCAGATGATGCGGCTCATCATCCTGCCGCAAGCGCTAACGC
>JANXSV010000377.1 GCA_025356505.1 Methylovirgula sp. | reverse complement strand
CGTTTTGATGTTCATCGGCGCGCGGCACGATGAATCCATCCACGCCTTGCCGCAGCATTTCAGCCCGCAAAGCGGCCGCGCGGCCTTTGCCCTCATGTGCGCAACTCTCATCTTCAAAAGTCTGAAACGCCATAATACCTATCTCCAATTTCAAATGCACTGTGCATCAGCGTCCCGCAGCTGCGCGCTGCAATCTTTCGTTGATGGCCTCGCCCAAGCCGTGATACGGGATCGGCGCAACGGCAATCGTGGCGCTGCCCAAAGCGTCAAGCTGGCGCAGAGCAGAAAATAGGCCGGCTGCGGCCTCGCTCAAATCGCCGCGTGGCGATAAATCCAGCGTCGCTCCCGGCATGCTCGCACCAAAATCAAGAAAAACCTCCCCCTCAACGCGATGCGTCGCCTCAAGCCGAACGCGTGCCCTTGGCGCATAATGCGACAGCAATTGCCCCGGCGCGACCGGCTGCGCGCTTGGTGCCTGCGTGCTTGGTGCCTGCGCCTGCATTTCAAGCTTACGGCCAAGAACTTGCTCGATCATGGCACGCGTAACAGCGCCCGCGCGCAGCAGATGAACCCCGCCGCCCAAACAGGCGCAAATTGTCGATTCCAGCCCGACATCACAAGCGCCGCCGTCCAAAATCATATCGATACGGCCATCGAGGTCCGCCAGAACGTGAGCCGCAAGCGTCGGGCTGATATGCCCCGAAATATTGGCGGAGGGAGCCGCAATCGGCCGCCCCGCCAATCTAATCAGTTCCCGCGCAACCGCGTGCGAGGGAACCCGTAAAGCCACACTGGCAAGCCCTGCCCGCGCCAAATCGCTGACACTGCAACTTGCCGCGACCGGCACTACCAAAGTCAGCGGTCCGGGCCAAAAAGCCTGTGCCAGCGCCAATGCGTCCGCACCAAACGCACCCTCGCGTTGCGCCGCGGCCAGATCAGCGACATGGGCTATCAAAGGGTTAAATGTCGGGCGCCCTTTGGCAGCAAATATCTGCGCCACCGCGAGGCCTGAGGTTGCGTCCGCGCCAAGCCCGTAGACTGTTTCAGTCGGGAACGCGACCAAACCGCCGGCACGCAAAATGTTTGCGGCCTCGACGACATGTTCCGCCGCAGTAACCACCCGCGTGGCGATGACCCGCGTGATAGGTAAAGCGCCGTCAAAGCCCGTTGCGGTTTGCAAGTGTCTTGAACTCCAACTGTTTATATGTAAACTAAATTGCGACTAAAATTCCGATTGCGCTTGCGCCTGCTTTGCAAGACCCTGCACCTACATACAATATATCGACACCGAGGACATGATGACATATCGCGCGCCCGTCAACGAAATTATGCTGAGCATGGTCCATAATGGCGGCTTCGATCAGGCGCTGAAAAGCGGTCTATATCCCGATATGGATTTGGATCAGCTACGCGCCATTCTTGAAGAAGCGGGCAAATTCGCAACCGATGTTCTCGCGCCGCTCAATCAGATAGGCGACACAAATCCGGTCAAGCTTGGCGCGGCTGGTGTTGAAACCGCTCCTGGCTGGAGCGATGCATACAGCAAATTTGTCGAAGGCGGCTGGAGCACTGTGTCCGGCTCGCCAAACCACGGCGGCATGGGCCTCCCCGAAATCGTCGCCTCGGCCATTTCGGAAATGTGGAACGCGGCAAATCTGGCTTTCGGGTTATGTCCTCTGCTCAGCATCGGCGCAATTCACGCGCTTGAGGCGCACGGGTCACAGGCATTGCAGGGGCAATATCTCGAAAAGCTCATTTCCGGCCGTTGGACCGGCACGATGAACCTCACGGAGCCCAATGCCGGTTCGGACCTCTCACCCATGCGAACAAGGGCAGAGCCTGTCGGGGACGGCACCTATAAAATTACCGGCCAGAAAATTTATATCACCTACGGCGATCATGATATGGCGGAAAATATCGTGCATCTGGTACTTGCGCGCTTGCCCGACGCTCCGGCTGGAACCCGCGGAATTTCCTTGTTTCTCGTGCCCAAATTTCTGGTCAATGCCGATGGCTCTCTGGGGGCACGCAATGATGTGTTCTGCGCCGCGCTCGAACATAAGCTTGGCATTCACGCGTCCCCAACGTGCACGATGGTTTTTGGCGATAAGGGCGGAGCCATCGGCTATCTCATCGGCGAGGAGAACAAGGGCCTTGCCTGCATGTTCACCATGATGAATTCTGCCCGTCTCGGCGTGGGTATTCAGGGCGTCGGACTGGCAGAACGCGCCACCCAGCAGGCACTTGCCTATGCCGCGGACAGGCGTCAAGGCAAGGCCGCCGGAGATACTGCACCGCTCAGCGCCATCATCCACCATCCCGATGTCCAGCGGATGCTGCTGACAATGCAAAGTCAGACCCGTGTTGCGCGTGCGCTCTGCCTTATGACTGCGGCAAGCATCGACATTGCCAATCTTTCACCCGACGCCGCTGCGCGCAAATTGGCCTCGGACCGTGCCGGATTGCTCACGCCCATCGCCAAGGCCTATTCGACCGACATCGCCAATGAGGTCAGTTCGCTTAATGTTCAAGTGCATGGCGGCATGGGCTTTATTGAGGGCACGGGCGCGGCTCAACATATGCGCGACGCGCGCATTCTGGCTATTTACGAGGGCACGAATGGCATCCAGGCAATCGACCTTGTTCAGCGCAAGCTGCCCATGAACGGCGGCCAGCCCGTAAAACACGAGATCGCTCTTGCGCGCGCCATGCTTGCGACACTTCCGGCAAATTCGGCCTATGGCCAGACTGCCGTTCGGCTTTCTGCCGCACTTGATGCCATGGAGCAGGCGACGCACTATTTGCTCAGCGCGCCCACGCAAGCGGCTCTAGCAGGCGCGAGCGATTATTTGCGCCTATGCGGCCTCGCTTTGGGAGGCGCCGCTCTTGCCGCTCAGGCCGTGGGAGACAATTCAGCCCAAAGCATCGGCCTATGCCGGTTTTTTGCCGAGCGCCTGGCAACAGCCGCACCGGGACTGGCATTAAGCGTGATTAGCGGCGCGGAGGCGGTGCGCGAAGTTGCCTGACCTCTCTCGCCCAAGCGCTTCGTCCGCGAACGTCAATTCCGAGCCACACCAGACATAGGCTGAGCATGTCAAACATAACCATCACCCGCCACGGCACAGTGCTTCAACTGGAATTTGCCAGGCCAGAGAAGAAGAATGCGCTGATTGGCGCTATGTATGACACGCTGCGCCACGCGCTTCACGAAGCTGATGCCAGCACAGACATCAACGTCATCGTCATTTCAGGCGCGGGTGGCACTTTTACCGCCGGCAATGATATCGGAGATTTTCTCGGGCATCGCGGTGACATGGCAGCCAATCCGGCCAGCCGTTTCATCAAGGCGCTGGCGGCGGGGCAAACCCCGATTATCGCCGCTGTGCAAGGCCAGGCCATCGGCATCGGAACAACGCTTTTGCTGCACTGTGACATGGTGTTCGCCGCGCCCGATGCCACGTTTAAAATGCCCTTTACCGATCTTGGGCTTGTGCCGGAGGCTGGCGCGTCACTGATCGTGCCCGCGCGCTTCGGCATCGCCAAAGCGACCGAATGGCTCATGCTGGGCAATACATTCGGCGCGGAGGAAGCGTTCGAGAGCGGTCTTGTAAATGCGATTGTGCCACACGAGGATCTTATCACGCATGCTCTTGGCATGGCGCAACGCCTGGCAGCAAAACCGCGCTCTGCTCTACGCGCCACGCGCGCCCTCATGCGGCCAAATCAAGCCGCCTTGCAGTCGCACATCGACCTTGAGTTGCAAACCTTCGCTGCCGCGCTGGCGTCTCCAGAAGCAAAGGCCGCTTTCATGGCCTTTATGACCAAGAAAAAATAGCTTCACCTGCAAGCCTCACCTTCAAGCCTCACCTGCAATAATTCCCGTGGCGCAACTTGGCCTGCATTTGGCCATATCATGCCTTCACTTGCACAGCAGTCCGAAACGGACGGAACGGCTCTTTAGAATACCTTGCCCGGGTTCATTATGCCTTTGGGGTCGAGCCCTGCCTTGATCGTCCGCATGATGTCGAGCGCGACCGGGTCTTTATATTTGCGTAGAAGCTTGGTTTTGAGTTGGCCGATTCCGTGCTCGGCAGAAATTGATCCGCCAAACGAAATCACAATTTCATTCACAATATCAGTAACTTCATCCCAGCACGCCAGAAAATCCTCTTTCGCCATGCTCAACGGCTGCGAGATATTACAATGGATATTGCCGTCCCCAAGGTGGCCGAAAGGCACCATCCGCGCGCCCGGAACTGCCCGCAACACAGCCGAAGAAACGCGGTCCAGAAATTCCGGTATCACCGCCACCGGCACTGAAATATCGTTTTTTATCGAGCCGCCCTCGCGGCCTTGCACATCCGACATCAATTCCCGCAACTGCCAGAACGATAGGCGCTGGGCAATATTTTGCGCCATGACCGCATCTTCAACCAGTGAGGCGGAGAGCGCCTCCTCCACCAGCCCCTGCAAAAGCTCATCAAGCCCGTGTTGGTTCTGCGAAGACAACTCCAGCAGCACATACCAGGGGTAGGACTTTTCCAGCGGATCTCGCGTTCCACTCGCATGTTTCAGCACAAATTCGATGCCGATTCTCGGGATAAGCTCGAAGGCCGTAATCTGCCCGCCTGCTGAGGCGCGCGCCAAGTTGAGCAATTGCAACGCCTTGGGGGGACTTTCCAGACCCAGAAAAGCCACTTCGATCGATTTTGGCTTAGGATAAAGCTTTAGAACCGCGGCTGTTATCACGCCCAGAGTGCCTTCGGACCCCATGAACAGGTGTTTGAGATCGTAGCCAGTGTTATCCTTCTTCAGCATTGAGAGGCCATTCATCACCCGGCCATCTGCCAAAACCACCTCAACCCCCTGCACCAGATCGCGCATGTTGCCATAGGCAATGACGCCGGTGCCACCGGCATTGGTCGCCATATTGCCGCCGATGGAACATGACCCTTGCGAAGCCAGCGAGAGCGGAAACAGCCGTCCGGCACTATCGGCGGCCACATGAGCCTCCGCGAGCGTCAAGCCGGCCTCAACCACCATGACATTTGATGCAAGATCGACACTGCGGACAGCTTTCATCCGGCTCAGACTTACAACGATGGCCTCGCCCGAAACATCCGGAATTTGGCCGCCAACAAGACCCGTATTGCCGCCCTGCGGCACCACGCAAACCCCGGCCGCGTAGCAGGCTTGCAAAATCCGCGACACTTCGAGCGTAGATCCGGGACGCACCACGCAGCGCGCCGCCCCATGAAACTTGTGCCGTGGCTCGGTGAGAAACCCATCGGTGTCCACACCTTGCAGGACATGCGCAGCACCGACAATATGTTGTAATATCTCAACAAAATCTGCCATTGTGCTCCACACAGTTGAATTACCGCGCCTGTATTATCCGAAAAGCCGCCGCTTTGCTTTTACGATTTTGCGCGAAAACACACCGATCACTTCCACATGTGTCGAATAGAGAAACTGGTCATATGGCGTGACCGTTTCAAGACTATAACCCGCGTCGATGAGAATGCGGGCGTCCCGGGTAAAGGTCTGGATATTGCACGAAACAGCTATGATTTTGGCGACTGTGGATTTTGCCAGCTCGCGGCACTGCGCCTCGGCTCCGGCGCGGGGCGGATCGAACACAACGGCATCAAATCCGTTTAGTTCAGCCGGTTGCAGTGGCCGGGCAACCAAATCCCGCAGTTCGGTCGTGACCTGCCGCAGGCCGGGCGTGTGCGATGCGATCTGCAATGCCCGAAGCGCAGCGGCATCGTTTTCAACGGCATGCACTTGGGCCTTTTGCGCAAGTCTGAGCGCAAATGTTCCGACGCCCGAAAACAGATCAGCAATCTTTTTTGAGGTGCCGATAGCGCTGACGACGGCCTGGGCTAAAGCATGGTCGGCGGCGATTGTTGCCTGCAAAAACGCGCCCGGCGGCAAAGCCACCTGAGCCAAACCCATTTGAACCAAAGGCGGCAGGCGCTCAACGATGTTCGTTCCATGGTTCGCCAACCGCGCCAAATTGAGCGACGTGGCCAATTTCGTCAATTTTTGGATATCGGCATCGCCAAGCGGCCCGCAACCGCGCACGTCCACGTCCAATCCATTGATTGTCGTGCTCACAACCAGATCAAGCGGCTTGTTGCGATGAGCGAGAGCCTGCGAAATTTCGCGCGCAGCCTGAACAGCGCCGCCAAGTTCAGGCGCAAACAACGGGCACCCGTCAATTTCGACAATATCATGCGAGCGCGCCTGCATGAACCCGACGCGGGCCTTGCCATTTTCCATGGCCGCGTGAAAAGTCGCCCGCCGGCGTCCGGCTCCGTGCACATTTGCCAGCGGCGCAACGACAACCTCAATTTTGTGATGGCGCAGAGCCTCGACAACCAGATTGCGTTTCCATGTTTCATAGGCCGGCGCGGCCAGCGTTTGCACGGCGCAGCCGCCGCAGGTGCCAAAATAACCGCATATCGCCGGAACACGATCAGCGCTCGGGCTTATGATTTGCTTGAGCGCGCCGCGATCCGCATTAATTTCAGCCTCGATACGGTCTCCCGGCAGCGCAAAGGCCACGTAAATCGGCCCCGCAGCAATGCCTTCGCCGCGCTGGCCCAGGCGCTCAATGGTTAATTCGGTAACATCCGGTCCGCGCAAATCAAAAATTCCTTATTGCCGTCGCCGCCCAAAATCGGCGAAGCACAAATGTCGCGCGGCGGCCATCCCTCGAGGGTCAGCATCGCCGAAACCTCTGCGCACACGCGCTTCTGTAGCACTTCATCCCGGACAATGCCCTTTTTATTCTCGTGCTTCGCGACCTCGAACTGCGGCTTGATCAGCGCCAGCAATGTTGCGCGCGCAGAGCTGAACTTCAAAACCGCGGGCAGCAGCTTTTTGAGCGATATGAAACTGGCGTCACACACAATGATGTCAGGCGCATCCGGCATGATCTCCGCAGTGAGCAGCCGCGCGTCTTGATGCTCAAGGCTGATGATGCGGGCGTCAGCTTTGAGGCTCACATGCAGCTGTCCGTGCCCGACCTCAACAGCGTAGACCCGCGCGGCACCCGCATGCAGCAGAACCTGAGTAAAGCCGCCGGTGGACGCTCCGATATCGAGACAAATCTTGCCTGCCACATCGATATTGAAAGTCTCCAGCGCCGCCGCAAGCTTGACCCCGCCGCGTGAGACCCACGGATAGGGTGCCGAAGCTTCAATCTCCGCGTCAGCTTCAACCTTTTCCGAGACTTTCTTCACCTGCGATCCGTTGACGAAAACCAAACCGGCGGCAATGGCTTCCTGCGCCTTGGCACGGCTCTCAAACACCCCGCGCGCGACCAAAGCGACGTCGATGCGCATCACGCAATCAGGCTCGCGCCAACCTGTTCACGCCCCAAGGCGCTCATGGCCTTGGCAACAATGCCTTTCGCATCGAGACCGATGCGCGCCATTTGCCGTTCCGGCTTATCATGATCGACATAGTAATCGGGGAAGATCATTGACCGGAACTTGAGCCCCGCATCAAACGCCCCATCATCACTCAAAAGCTGCTGCACTTGAGATCCGAAGCCGCCGATCGAGCCCTCTTCAATGGTGATCACCACGTCATGGCTTGCCGCCAGTCGACGAATGAGATCGCGGTCGATCGGTTTGGCAAAGCGCGCATCTGCCACTGTCGTGGGCAAACCATGCGCTTCAAGCTCTTCGGCGGCCTTCAGGCTCTCTGCCAGCCGGGTTCCAAGTGAAATGATGGCCACGCGTGAACCCTCAACCAACACCCGGCCCCTGCCGATTTCGAGCGCTATACCAACCTCAGGCATTTCAACGCCGACACCTTCGCCGCGAGGATACCGAAAAGCGATCGGCCCGTCGTTATAGGCAACGGCTGTCGCCACCATATGGACAAGCTCGGCCTCGTCCGCAGCCGCCATCACCACCATATCCGGCAGGCAGCACAAATAGGCCAGATCAAACGACCCTGCATGGGTTGCGCCATCTGCACCAACCAGCCCGGCGCGGTCTATGGCGAAGCGCACCGGCAGCTTTTGTAGCGCGACGTCATGCACAACCTGATCATATGCACGCTGCAAAAACGTCGAATAAATCGCGCAAAACGGCTTATATCCTTCGCTGGCGAGGCCAGCGGCAAATGTCACCGCATGTTGCTCGGCAATGCCGACGTCAAAGATGCGGCTCGGATAGGCCTTGCCAAACAGATCCAGTCCGGTACCGTTTGGCATTGCTGCGGTAATCGTTACAATTTTATCGTCTTTTGCTGCTTCAGCAATCAAACTTTCGGCAAAAACCCGCGTGTAGGCCGGAGCGTTTGGCTTTGGCTTTGCCTGTGCTCCGGTGATGACATCAAAACTCGAAACGCCGTGATACTTGTCTGCCGATGCTTCTGCAGGGCCGTAGCCTTTGCCCTTTTGCGTCACGACATGCACGAGAATCGGCCCGTTTTTCGCATCACGCACATTTTTCAACACGGGCAAAAGATGATCGAAGTTATGGCCATCAATCGGGCCGACATAGTAGAAGCCAAGCTCCTCAAACAGGGTGCCGCCCGTCCAGAAACCGCGGGTATATTCCTCGGCTTTTCTCGCCTTGTCATAAAAAAATTTCGGTAGGCGTGTCGCCAGTTGTTTGGCATAGCGGCGCAAAGTGCCATACATTTTGCCCGATGCGAGCCGCGCCAAATAGGCCGACATCGCGCCCGTTGGCGGCGCAATCGACATATCATTGTCGTTCAGAATGACGATCAGCCGCGAATTGATCGCGCCGGCATTGTTCATCGCCTCGTACGCCATGCCAGCCGACATCGAGCCATCACCAATAACCGCGATGACATTGTTTTGCTTGCCTGACAAATCCCGAGCCACCGCCATCCCGAGCCCGGCGGAAATGGATGTGGACGAATGCGCTGCACCAAACGGGTCATATTCGCTTTCGGACCGGCGCGTAAACCCGGACAAGCCGCCCGCCTGCCGCAACGTCCGGATACGCTCACGCCGCCCGGTTAAAATCTTATGCGGATAGGCCTGATGCCCGACATCCCAAATCAGCCTGTCGCGCGGCGTATCAAACACATAATGCAGCGCGACAGTAAGTTCGACCACACCAAGACCAGCGCCCAGATGCCCACCCGTGACCGAAACGGCGCTGATGGTTTCGAGACGAAGTTCATCTGCCACTTGGCGCAGAGACGACTCCGGCAATCGGCGTAATGCATCCGGGAGATTAAGCGTGTCGAGAAGCGGCGTCTGGGTCAAAGCGATGATCTATTCCAACAAAAGACGCCAAGCTATATCCCTAGCCCAGCGTCGCCGCAATCATCTGCGCACTGGAAACGTGGCGGTATTTGGGCGCGGTTGCAATCCGGCGGCCGAAGGAGCGCCGATCTCGGCAAGCAGTTTCCCGCAAGAGGCCGCTTGGCGTTCGCTCAAGGCTTCTTCGCCATATCGCCGATGCTGCGCGCCATAGCCACAAACTCGCTCGGCATCATCACTATGGTCATGGTGTTCTGCTCCGCGCCAACTTCGGTAAGCATCTGCATCCGCCTTAATTCTAACGCCGCCGGGTTCTGCATAATAACTTCCGCCGCTTGGCGTAACTGTTCTGCGGCGTCAAGCTCGGCTTCCGCTTTGATCAACCGCGCCCGCTTCTCACGCAGGGCCTCCGCTTCCTGCGCCATAGCGCGCTGCATCGACGGCGGGATTTCCACATTTTTCATTTCGACGAGCTCAACCTTGACGCCCCAAGGTTCCGTCACCTTATCAATGGATTGCTGCATGGCTTCGGCGACCGTATCCTGAGCCTTCAAAAGCTCATCGAGCGTGTGCTTGCCGAGCAGACTGCGCAGCGTCGTCTGCGACACCTGAACCACGGCGTTCTGCACGTCGACCACTTCGACAACGGACTTTTCCGGATTGACGATGCGATACCATATCACGGCATTGACCTTGATCGGCACATTATCGCGCGTGATCGCTTCTTGTTGTTCAACCGCAGCTGTGACAGTGCGAATATCCAGCTTACGCTGCCACTCAAGCAGAGGAATCATGAAATACAGGCCCGGCCCGGCGGTGCGGGCATAGCGCCCGAGGAAAAACACCACGGCGCGCTGGTACTGTTGCGCCACGCGAACCGACTGAAAAAACACGAGGATCGCAATGACGATAAGCGCCGTCTCATACGGACGATGCAAACCAAAATCCATAAGACTTTCCATGATCTTCCCCGATACTTGGCCGGAGCCTACCCCGCATCCAGCGGCTCAACGCCTTTGGCCTTACCGTCCGCACCGAGCGTAATTTTCTCGATGCGCATTTCGGCATTTTTAAGCAGCGCTTCGCAGTGCTTTTTCAACACTTCGCCGCGTTCATAGGTTTTGATGGAATCCTCGAGGCTGACCTGCCCCTGTTCCAGTTTTTGAACGATGGTCTCGAGTTCGCGCATGGCGTCTTCAAAGGAAAGGGCAATTGGTTCAGGCAAGGCTCACTCCGAATTTTGGCTCTTATAACAGAGAAGGCCTGTCACCGGAAAGATTTTTGCGCGCTGGAAGGCGATCCGACAGTGTCGCACCTGAGCGCTGGTGCAGCACTAAAGCGGTAAAGCAGTGGTTTTTTTCACGGTACGCAGCGCCAATGTAGATTGCAGTCGGGCCACACCGGGAAGCTGAGTCAAAATGTCGGTATGGATGCGTTCAAAATCCACCGAATCGCGATAGGCCACGCGGATCATATAGTCGGCAGAGCCTGCAAGCAGGTAGCACTCCAACACTTCCGGAAACCGCGCAGCCGCCGCCTCAAACCGATCCAGCGCCGCCCTGCCCTGCTGGTCAAGCGTCACCAACACAAAGGCGACACCGCGCATGCCCGCCAGAACCGGATCAAGCAACATGACATATCCCGAAATTAGCCCCGCCTCCTCCATCAGCTTGACACGTCGCAGGCAGGCGGAGGGAGACAGGTTCACACGGTTTGCAAGCTCAGCATTGGTCAATCGACCATCGCGCATCAGCTCGCGGATAATAGCACGATCAATCGTGTCGATTTCAATAGGCGGCATATATACCTCTAAAATGCTTATTTCTTCGCAGAATATATCAATATTGTGATCTTTCGCCAATGCCTTTGGTGGGACATTGCGCGGCGGGCGCGGCACTCTAGGTCCATCTGTAAATTCGGGAGCAAAGCCATGAAAATCGGTGTGCCAAAGGAAATCAAGAACAACGAATTCCGCGTCGGCATGACGCCATCATCGGTCGCCGAACTCGTGCACCACGGTCATAGTGTCAGCGTTGAAAAAGGCGCAGGTGAAGGCTCCGGCCTCTCTGATGCAGAATATATCGTGGCGGGTGCCACCATGGTTGCGGACGCCGAAACTGTCTACGCTCAGGACATGATCATTAAGGTGAAAGAGCCGTTGAGCATCGAGCGCAAGCGGCTGAAGCCGGGTCAGATCCTGTTCACTTATTTACATCTGGCTCCTGATGCCGAGCAGACCCATGATCTTATCGCCTCAGGCGCAACCTGCATCGCTTATGAAACAGTGACGTCGCCCACGGGCGGCCTTCCTCTGCTGACCCCGATGTCGGAAGTGGCGGGGCGGCTGGCGCCTCAAGTCGGCGCACATGCGCTGGAAAAGGCCGCCGGCGGACGCGGTATTTTGTTGGGTGGCGTTCCCGGAGTGCCCGCAGCCGAGGTAGTCATCCTAGGCGGCGGCGTGTCCGGCACCCATGCGGCCACAATAGCACTTGGGATGGGCGCAAATGTCACCGTTGTTGACCGCTCTGCTGAAGTATTGCGCCGCCTTTCGGCGCAATTTGGAACGGGCGTGCGCACGATTTTCTCCACCCGCTCAGCGATCGAAGACTTGGTCAAGCGCGCCGATTTGCTCATCGGCACCGTGCTCATTCCTGGAGCGGCAGCCCCCAAATTGGTCACGCGCGCCATGCTTAAAACCATGAAACCCGGTTCGGTGATCGTCGATGTTGCCATCGATCAGGGTGGCTGCACAGAGACCTCGCGCGCAACCACCCATGCCGACCCAACCTATGTTGTCGATGGCGTGGTGCACTATTGCGTGGCAAATATGCCGGGCGCGGTAGCGCGCACCTCAACTTTTGCCCTCAACAACGCCACGCTTCCCTTTGCTTTGGCGATAGCCGACAAAGGCTGGCAAAAGGCGCTTACCGACGACAAGCACCTGCGCAATGGCCTTAACGTCCATGATCACAAAGTGACATATTCGGCAGTTGCCGAGGCGCATGGGCTGAAATACACAAGCCCCGAAAGCATTCTCGGGCTGTGAATCGCAGTCACAAATGCCACTCCGAAAACAATCCCCGATGACAATGGAGCTCATCCCGCGTAAAATACCGCAAATACGGGGTGAGTCATGTCTGAGCTAAAGCAAATCCTGCCATACATCGCTTTAATGGCGGCTTTCACATTTTTTGGCCCGGCTCCGCCTCAGAACGGCCGCGAGCTGGTGAAGGTAGATGCTTTCTCGACCACACATCCAAAATGCATGGAATGGAGCGACGCCTGCACGACCTGCCTGCGCGGCCCGGATAAAATTTCCTGTTCCCTCCCCGGCATTGCCTGCCAGCCTGCGCAAATGGTGTGTAATCGAGGGGAGTAGCTGGAATGCTCGAAATTTTAATACGCCTAACGCAACGAAATTGAAGGTTTTGACGCGAAATCCAATCCGCGCTATTGTCTCAGCAATGAATCCTTATCTCGTCATCATCCACAAAGACAAAAACAGCGCCTACGGGATGAGCTTCCCCGACGCGCAAGGGTGTTTTTCCGCGGCAGACGCGATGAATGATCTCTTTTCCAATGCTCAAGGGGCCTTGGAGCTTTGGTACGAAGGCATGTTGGAAGACAATTTGCCAGTTCCGCCGACGCGCGACTACGACGCCGTAAAGGCAGACCCCGAATGGGCAGAGAGTATATCAACCGCTGTATTGATTATAGCGATTCCCGCACCAAAGACGACGAACATTCGCTACGCCGCTTAATCTCTCGGCCATCCTGCTTGGCGATAGATGTCTTGAACGGTTTTCAGCGGGATGTCTTTTTTCGGATGCGCCACGGTCACGCGCCCTGTTTTGTTTGGGTGTTTAAACTGGTGGTGGCTCCCTTTGACGCGCACCTCTCTCCAACCGTCCTTTTCAAGACGGCGGACAATATCGCGGCTGTTGGTGAGCATTTGGGGCACCTTCTATGTTTCGTTCAGTGCCCGTATTTTGAACGGCTGTAAGGATAAGTTTCAATGCACTGCAATTTGCCCCGCCTAACGCAGCCCCGCACCTTCTAGCCTAACCGCCCCTCACCGCTTCTCCACAAAACTGTCGAGCACCATCTTGCGGCCAGCCTTGTCAAAATCAATGGTCAGCTTGTTGCCATCTATTCCAGCCACATCGCCGGGGCCGAATTTAAGATGAAACACCCGCATGCCTATGTCAAAACTAGACCCCTGCGGCGCATAGGAGCTTGCTGCAGGGCGAAGCTCGATCTGCGGCGGCCCGCGCCGGAGGCTTGAGACATCCGCGCCGCGTCCGGTTGGCTGCCCAGAAGAGCCTTGCCCCGAATTACTTTGACGCGAAGCGTTTTGACGTTCCTGCCCGCGCTGCCAGCCGGGTGTGGTGTAGCCGCTGGAAAACGTGTTCGAGCGGTCAAACCGGCTCTGGCCATAGCCGCCAAAGTTCTGCGCGCCGGGCGCTTCCACTACCTCCACATGCATGGCGGGAAGCTCATCCAAAAACCGCGATGGAATTGTCACCTGCCACATGCCGTGAATGCGGCGGTTGGTGGCAAAAAATATCTTGGCGCGGCGCTTGGCACGGGTAATGCCGACATAGGCCAGCCTTCGCTCTTCTTCCAAGCCCGCCCGCCCGCTCTCATCTAGAGAGCGTTGATGCGGAAACAGAGCCTCCTCCCAGCCTGGCAGAAACACAGTTTCAAATTCGAGTCCCTTGGCTGCGTGCAAGGTCATGATCGAGACTTTTTCGCCGCTTTCGCCCTGTTCAACATCCATAACCAGCGAAACATGCTCGAGAAAAGCGCCCAAATCTTGAAACTCTTCCATCGAGCGGCAGAGCTCTTTGAGGTTTTCCAAGCGCGATGGCGCGTCAGGCGCCTTGTCGTTTTTCCACATATCGGTGTAGCCGGACTCTTCCAAAACCAGTTCGGCAAGCTCGTTTTGCTTCATGGTTTCAATCTGGCTGCTCCAGCGCGCAAAAGCCTGTACCAGATCGCGCAGGGTCTGACGCGGTTTTGGCTTTAACTCTTCGGTCTCGACCATAACCCGCGCCGCCTGCATCAGCGGAACGCCCTGCGCCCGCGCATAAGTGTGCAGCACCTGCAAGGTCGCATCGCCAAGGCCGCGCTTGGGCGTGTTGATAATCCGCTCAAACGCCAGATCGTCAGCCGGTTGCGCCACCATACGCATGTAAGCCAGCGCATCCCGGATCTCCAACCGCTCATAAAAGCGCGGCCCGCCAATAACCCGGTATGGCAGACCGAGGGTGATGAAGCGCTCTTCAAATTCCCGCATCTGGAATGACGCACGCACCAGAACCGCCATTTCGTCCAAGCTGTGCTGGCGGCGCTGTTGCTGCTCGATATCCTCGCCGACGATGCGGGCTTCTTCTTCAGAGTCCCACACGCCGGTCACCGTGACACGCTCGCCGTCCTCATCATCGGTAAATAGGGTTTTGCCAAGCCGTCCGTCGTTTTTGGAGATAAGATGAGCCGCCGCGCCAAGAATGTGGCCGGTTGAGCGGTAATTGCGCTCAAGCTTGATAACTTTCGCACCTTTGAACTCATGTTCAAACCGCAAAATATTATCCACCTCGGCCCCGCGCCAACCATAAATAGATTGGTCGTCGTCGCCCACGCAACAAATATTCTGGCGCTTTTGTGCCAGCAGTTTCAGCCACAAATATTGGACAACATTGGTGTCCTGATACTCGTCCACCATCATATATTTGAAGCGCTCCTGATACAGCGCGAGCACATCGGGATTTTCGCGCAGCAGCCTCAGGCCTTCGACGAGCAAATCGCCGAAATCCGCAGCATTTAAGATTTTGAGCCGCTCCTGATAAATTTTGTAGAGTTTGCCGCCCTTGCCATTGGCAAAAGCCGAAGCCTCGCCGGACTGCACCTTGTCGGGAGTGAGGCCGCGGTTTTTCCAGCTGTCGATCAAATAGGCAAGCTGGCGCGCAGGCCAGCGCTTATCGTCAATATTTTCGGCCTGCAAAACCTGTTTCAGCAGCCGGATTTGATCGTCAGTGTCCAGAATGGTGAAATCAGACTTCAGCCCGACCAGTTCCGCGTGGCGGCGCAAAATCTTGGTGCCGATAGAGTGAAAGGTCCCTAACCACGGCATGCCCTCGGCGGCTGGGCCGGCAAGCTTGCCAAGACGATGCTTCATTTCACGCGCCGCCTTATTGGTGAAGGTCACCGCCAAAATCTCATGCGCGCGGGCGCGTCCCGTTGCCAGCAGATGCGCGATGCGCGTTGTCAGCACCCGGGTTTTACCTGTGCCCGCCCCTGCCAAAATCAGCAGTGGCCCGTCCAGCGTCTCAACCGCCTCGCGCTGTTCAGGATTAAGCCCCTCAAGATAGCGCGCCCCACCGGTTGCAACCGCGCGAGCGCGCGCAGCAATGCCGCCAGCATCAGGCACATAGGGTTCAAGAGGGGTGGCGCGAGACACGGCAAGACCTTAACAAAACGAATCGGAAGCCTTCAATGTGGGGCGCAGGGCGATAAATGTCGAGGATAAGGCGTGATATTGGCGCAGCCATCATGGGATAAGCCCTTGCACAGGCACTGTTTCAGCGTCACTCTCGAGTGAAAAATGGAAACGCTACATGGAAACATCCCCGTGACAACGCCCACAAAAACCTACGTCGCGCCCTCCCGTGTGCCTGGCGCTCCCGGTTTGCCGCATCGCCCCTCCCCCGAGGCGCTCGAAGTTACATTGGCGGAACTTGCCGCCCGGTTCGGCAACCGTTTTTCCGTCAACACCAGCGTGCGCGCCGCCCATGCCCACGTTTTAAGCTGGACCGCGCCACAACCCCCCGATGCTGTCATGTTTCCCCATACCGCAGAAGAAATCGCGCTGGTGGTCAAAATCTGCGCAGCCCATAAAATCCCTATCATTCCCTATGGCACCGGAACTTCGCTTGAAGGCCATGTCAACGCGCCCTATGGCGGCATTTCGATAGATACCTCATACATGAATGCCGTGGTCGCGGTTCACGCCCAAGACCTCACTTGCACGGTGCAGCCCGGCGTTACCCGCAAAAAGCTCAACGAAAACCTGCGCGATGTTGGCCTGTTTTTCCCAATCGACCCGGGCGCAGATGCGTCTCTTGGTGGTATGGCAGCGACGCGGGCCTCCGGCACGAATGCCGTGCGCTATGGCACTATGAAAGACAATGTCTTGGCGATGGAGGTGGTGCTCCCCAACGGCGAGATTATCAAAACCGGATCCCGCGCCAAAAAGTCCTCCGCCGGATATGATCTCACGCGGCTTTTCGTTGGCTCCGAAGGCACGCTTGGGGTTATCACCCAAATTACGCTCAAACTGCACGGCATCCCCGAAGCCATATCGGCGGGAATTTGCCCCTTTCCGACCGTGCGCGCGGCTTGTGAGGCCACCATTGCAACCATCCAGTCCGGCCTGAATGTGGCACGCATCGAGCTGCTCGATGCCCTACAGGTTAAAAGCGTCAACGCCTATTCCAAGCTGAACTTGCCAGAAATGCCTCTTTTGATGGTGGAGTTTCATGGGTCTGACCTCAGTGTCGCTGAAGATGCCCGCCGCTTTGGCGAAATTGCCGACGAATTCGGCGGCGGCCCGTTCCATTGGGCCACCGCACCCGAAGAGCGCTCTAAACTCTGGGCGGCGCGCCACGATGTTTATTGGGCCACGCTCGGTCTTCGCCCCGGCACCAAGAGCCTGGCGACAGATGTCTGCGTACCGATATCACGGCTTGCTGACTGCGTTGAGGAAACGCAGGCTGATATTGCGGAAACCAAGCTGATCGCCCCCATCGTCGGCCATGTTGGCGACGGTAATTTTCATGTTGGCGTCCTTGTTGACACGGATAACCCCGCAGAGATGCAGGCGGTTGACGGCTTTATTGAACGATTGGTTCTGCGCGCATTGGCAATGGACGGAACCTGCACGGGAGAGCACGGAATCGGGCAGGCCAAGCGCAAATATATGCTGCGTGAACATGGCAGCGCCGCACTGGATGTGATGGCCAGCCTCAAAACCGCCATCGACCCGCAAAATATCATGAATCCGGGTAAAATTTTGTAAGCTGCCATAAATCTGATTAGGAGATCGTGCATCCCTCACGCATGTTGAACTATCCTAACCGCGAGGGAACGTGCGCGAAAGCCTGACCATATTTGCCATCGCGCTTATTCTCGTGCTGTTTGCGGCGCTCGCCGGGCCTTATTTTTACGATTGGTCACAAGCGCGAACTTTGATTGAAACGCGGCTTTCCCGCGCCGTTGGCAGCCCGATCAAAATATCCGGCGATATTGACGTGAAACTGCTGCCCACACCCTATCTTGTGGCATCCGGCATCAGCAATGCCCCGCTAAACTCTGGCGACGCCAGGTTTTCAGCCAAATCCATGCGTTTTGAGCTGGCTGCCATGCCGCTTCTGAGCGGTGATCTGCAATTTACCGATGTCAGTTTTGACTCACCCGATCTTACGCTTTTTTTCAATGGCGACAGTTTCAATTGGCCCAAACTACCGCAATCTACCCCTGCATCTGTGCGGTTTGACAAAATCGCAGTCACAAACGGCGCTTTGCATCTCGCGGACAGTCACCTTGGCCAGGTTCAGAGCCTTACCGGCATCAGCGCCACCGCCAGC
>JANXSV010000296.1 GCA_025356505.1 Methylovirgula sp. | reverse complement strand
GGCGGCACTCCGGTAGCTAACACTGCGGTATATTCCAAGAAACCTGTTGCAGGCCCGACTGAGCAGCTGCCCGTAAGTTCAGCCGATAGCGTGAATACCGAGATGCTGCAGCCGATGCAACAACAGTAAACTCGAGCTTCGAAACGCTTAGCTGGCGGAATTACGCGGGCGGTCTATTTTGTTAGATCGCCCGCTCATTGTTTTTCAGGTGCCTCTTTAACCGCGAAAGCCCTTGTTGGCTGTCCCGACGCCTGGATTTCCACCATCGTTTTAAAGGCAGCTTCTACGTTTCGGGCTGTGCGCCGCGTGTCAAACAGCGGCATTGTGAATTTCTGTGCTTCAAGTTTTGACTTGAGCACGACAGCCATTTCTGGGTTTTGGGCTATCGAGACAGCCAGATTTTCGTATTCTTGAGAGGTCTTTGTTATGAGTTCGGGCATGCCGATTGAAGTCAGCAAACTCGACGCAACGCGCCCTGCAAATGTTTCACCCAGATGTGTCAGGACTGGCAGGCCTCCCCATAAGGCATCCATGGCCGTGGTGTGTGCGTTGTAGGGAAGGGTGTCGAGAAACAGGTCCGCTGCGCTTTGGCGGGCAAGATGCTCTCCAACCGGCATTTTTGGCGCAAAGATCAGCCTGCGCGGATGGATGCCCCTTTTAACCGCCTCCTTGCACAAATTCGCGGTGACTTGGGCACTCCCCTCTAAAAGCCACAACACAGAATTGTCTACGCGAGCAAGGATACGCATCCAGCTTGAAAACACGTCGGGTGTGATTTTGTAATTCGCGTTGAAACTGCAAAAAACGAAGGCACCGTCCGGAAGGCCAAGCTCTTGGCGTGAAAATACTTTGCTTGAGACCTCGCGGCGGCTGTCGTTCATGAGGTAGGAATGAGGCAAGCAGGCCAGTTTCTCACTGAAAAAAGGCAGATCGCCGGGCGGCAAAACGACTGGGTCGGCCAAAATATAATCGAAATAATCCGTGGCCATCGTGCCGGGATAGCCAAGATAATTTACCTGAACCGGGGCGGCGCGGTGAGCGAAAATGCCTGTCCGGGCGAACTGCGTGTAACCTTTCAGGTCAACGGCGATGTCCACCTTCAGCTTGCGCGCCAGGCTGGCAACATCAAGATCAGGCAGCTGGTCGACATCCATGAACCGGTCGAAACTATTGGCCAGCCGACGACGCAACGGGCTTTCGTCATCGGGGCCAAAAGCGAATCCGGTGATCTCGAAATTTTCACGGTCGTGGAGTTCGAACATTTCTGCCATCAGATAGGCAGTGGCGTGATTGCGGAAATCCCCGGAGAAATAGCCGACATGAATTTTTGAGTTGTGCAAGCGCGTCACAAAAGGCGCGGCGAGGGATGTTGGTAGCGCGAATAATTCCACATGGCGTTTCGTGATCTGATAATTTAGTTGTGAAGATTTGGAGAGCGCCAGAACCGGCAGTGTTCCTATGGCGTCTGCATTACGTTGCAAGATTTCGTGGATATTGTCCGCCGAAAAATCTAGATCGGTCCAGTCACAGACGGCCATTTTACTGGTCAGCACGATTCCTTCGAGGCCTTCCACAGCCGCATCCAGCGCGAGAGCTGTTCGACAGTCACTCAAGGCCTCGACAGACTGCGACATCTCGGTGTGTGCAGTTGCCCGTCGCGCAAAAATAGTGGCGTCTTTCGGGTCCAAGGCAATTGCCCTGGAATAGTCATCTACGGCTGCACGAGCCTGATTCAACGCCCGATAACAGTCACCGCGTGTCACAAAGGACTCTGCAATGTCTGGTCTTTGCGAAACATAGGCATTCGCTGCGCTCAAAGCATCGCGCTTTCGCCCCAGGCGGCTGAATGCTTCGACGCGCGTCGACTGAACTTTGGCAAAATCTGGCCTCAGAGCAATGATCCGGTCACATATTGCCAGAGCCTCAGTGGGCTTGCCGAGCGCGATTAGCGTAGCTGCACGACCATTTAGCGCCTCGACATAATTCTGTCGCTGTAAAAGTGCGGTGTCGAAAGCGGCGAGGGCTTCTTGCGGTCTGCCCAATTTCAGCAGCGCATTGCCACTATTGTTATGTGCTTCTGCGAAGTCAGCGCGCAAGGCTATTGCCTTAGCATAGGCCTCTAACGCGGCGATTAGCTGCGAGCCGTCTTGCAGCGCCACGCCCTTGTTGAGATAGGCTTCAGCAAGATTGGGGCGCAAGGCAATTGCGATGTCATATTGAGTCAGCGCTTCGGGAATCCGTTTCATTTCGCGGAGCAACAGACCACGATTGATGTAGACGAGCACATTGTCAGGCTCGATTTGCTCCGCCAGATCAAAAGCTTTGAGAGCATCAACCGTCCGGCCCAGACTTCGCAATGTGTTGGCGCGATTCAGATGAGCGTCAAAATAGCTGGGAGAAAGCCGGATTGCAGTGTCGAAACTCGCGAGCGCCGCTTTATTGTCTCCGGCAGAACGTAAAACCGTTCCGAGATTATTACAGGCTTGGAAAAAATCGGGCTTAAGGCTTACGGCTTTTTGGTAGGCCTTTTGCGCATCTGCGCGCTTGCCGCTGCGCGCCAGCATGATGCCGAGATTATTTTGAATCTCGGCATTGCGCGGGGCAATGTTTGCAGCGTCCCGCAACAGTTTTATCGCCATATGAAGGCGGCCCGTCTGCGCGGCAACTTCAGCCAACATGCACAAGGCGCCCAGGTGGCGCGCATCGTGCGCAAGGACCGCGTCAAAACCTGCCTCCGCACCTGCCAAATCGCCGTTTTGCAACGCTTTTAGGCCGATCTGAAAACGGGGCGAAATATTGGGCGCAGGTGACACGATCCGAACCTTTACATGCTAGGCCGCAGCCTCACTTCGTTAAAAGGCATATGTGACGCGGCGCGTTTTGTGAAGACTATTCGCAACGGCACTGCCGTGTGTCGTATTTGGTCAATTTTCTCCAATTCCCGACGCCAAAATGTCACAGTAATGCAGTGACGAATGGGTTTCCAGCACGAGCATGTCGTGCTAGGACCCCAGAGAAATCGCATATAACCATGGCGGGGATATCCCGTTCG
>JANXSV010000293.1 GCA_025356505.1 Methylovirgula sp. | reverse complement strand
TGCGGCACTGGCGTGAAAAAGAATTTGAGCGGAATCTGTCTCCGGCGACAGTGCGCTACGGCATCGGCGTCTGGGCATTTTTTGCCAAACGACCCTTGCTGTACCGGCTCGGCACTGGACTAGCCATGCGCGCCATGGCATCGGCCGGGCGCGCTTCGGGACGGTTCAATTGGCTGCCTCTTGCAGGCGGCTGGACCAAATACCGTGACCTGCCAGCGCCCCAGGGCGCAACATTCCAGAGCCAGTGGAAGGCTAGAAAATGAGCGACACCAAGTCTAGTGCGCGCGACGATGTGTTTGCCAATATCCGGCGCTCGCTGCACGTTACAGGCCATGAAGCGCCGAGAAAAGCCGCGGTGGCCGCACGTATCAGCGCGGCAGCCAGCGGCATTATCCCCAAGCGCGGCCAACTCGACGAAGCAGGGCGCGTGGCGCTGTTCATCGCCCAGGCCACAGCCACTTTTTGTACCGTGGCGGAGGTTAGTCGCTCTGATATTCCTGCCGAGGTTGCGCGCTATCTGCGCGACTTTAATCTCCCGGCTTCACTGAAAATGGGTGTAGACCCGCGCTTAACGAGCCTCGATTGGGCGGCTACAGCGCTTGACATCAGCAGCGGCCGCTCTGACGGGCACGATTTAAACGGGCTCTCGCATGCTTTTGGCGGCGTCGCCGAAACCGGCACCCTCATCATGATCTCCGGCCCTGAAAACCCGACGACACTTAATTTTCTGCCTGACAACCACATTGTCGTCGTGTCGCGCGCTGAAATTGCAGGCGATTACGAGACTGTCCTGAAGCGGATCCGGGCGAAATTCGGTGCGGGCGAGATGCCCCGAACGGTAAATTTCATCACCGGCCCTTCGCGCTCTGCGGATATCGAGCAGAAGCTGTTGCTGGGCGCCCATGGCCCGCGCAGCCTTCACATCATCATCGCGGCGGACCGCTGAGACCTCGCACGAATTAATTTCGCGCATTTACACGGCATGGAAAGCGCTTTAACGGTGCGCCTTGTTTTGACATCAAGGCTGCTCCGCGTGACGCTCCAACCCTCTGTCTCCCAGATCACCTTGGCCCGCCGCGCTGTCGGGCAGGTTTTCTTCGTCAACGGCTCCATGCTCGGCATGTGGGCGGCGAATATTCCGCTCATCAAAGAAAGGCTGGGGCTTGACGCGCGTTTGCTCAGCTTTGGATTGTTCGCAGCGACTTTTGGTTCCTTGGTGGGGATGCCGTTTGGCGGGAAACTGATCGCCCAATTTGGCAGTGCACTCGTCACCCTGTTTGCTGGAGTGGCGATGCTCCTGCTGTTTCCTATGGCCATGCTCGCACCTAGCTACACGTTATTGCTGGCAGTGCTGGTTGCGGCTGGCATGAGCAACGGCGTGATCGACGTGGCGATGAATGCGCATGGAGCCCTTGTTGAAAAGCGCATCGGCAAGCCGGTCATGTCGTCGTTTCACGGCATGTGGAGTGTCGGCGGCTTGTTTGGCTCCGGACTTGTGTTGCTGACTTTGAACATCCTTGGCAATACAACGCTGATTCTTGGCGTGAGCTTGTTGATGTTTGCGATGTTCCTGGCCGCATACGTGCGATTTTTGAGCAGCACACTAGACCGGGTTGCCGACGCGGCACATTTCGCCCTACCCTCCGCGCAGACGCTTGCGCTAGGCTCCATCGCCTTTCTCGGCATGCTTTCAGAGGGAGCAATTCTTGATTGGAGCGGTGTATATTTGCGCGAATTGGCGGCCAGTCCGAGTTTTGCTGCCTCCGGCGTTGTCGGATTTTCCGGAACCATGGCGTTTGGACGGTTTTTTGGCGATGGCTTGCGGGCGCGCTACGGCGCAGCCAAGCTCGTGCGCGGCAGCGCCATTATCAGCCTGATCGGTTTGGTGGTGGCGCTGGCAATGTCCAACACCGTTTTGGCGGCATGCGGATTCGCGATCATGGGCTTCGGCATAGCCAATATCGCCCCGGTTGTTTACGGCGCCGCCGGGCGGCTCAAGGGCGTGGAGTCCGGCGTGGCCATCGCTTCCGTTCTTACCATGGGCTATGCGGCGTTTTTGCTCGGACCGCCGGTGATCGGGTTCATTGCGCAAGGCACGAGCCTGCCAACGGGGCTTGGACTTATCGGTATCGCCTGCGTTTTAATCGTAATTTTTGCAGGCGCAGCAAACACCTGAGTTTTTTTACGTCTTTACGTGTTATTGACCATAATCTGTAACAACATCATAGCTCATGATCTTGAATTAAATTTTCGAAAATTGCTGCTAAGGACACGTATTTTGTCGCTCTCTTCGCTGATGCCCCGCGCATCACTCATCAAATTTTTCGCTGCCGCTGCGCTCATCGGCATGGCTATTCCCGATTTTGCTTTGGCTCAGGTGACTGATCCGCTCTCGCCGAACCCAATGGGACCGACCCAACCGGGCGGGTTTGTCAAGCCTGCTGAATCAATCACGCCGCCACTGGCAAGCCCGGGGGATCAGCCTGTTCCCGCTTTGGCAACGCCCGTTGTCAAGAAAAAGAAGATTGTGCCGCCTGCACCTCCACGCGAGGCTGCGCTTTCGACGGATCCGACGCCAACTCTCCAGCCAGAGACATTTTTTGCCACCGCCAAGGCATCCGAACATTATTCCATGATTGTTGACGCGGGCGGTTGGCCTATGGTTGCGGCAGTGCGCCCGGGTGCAAAAGGTAAAAGCGTCGAAGATCTTCGCAAGCGTCTGAAAATCGAAGGCGATCTTCCGGCGGAAGCCAGCGATGAAGGCATATGGACGCCAGACCTGATCGGAGCCGTAAAACATGCTCAGGCGCGCTACGGGCTGAAGCAGAGTGGTATTGTCGCGGGTGCAACATTGCGCGAGTTGAATGTGCCTGCGGTTGTGCGTTTCAAGCAACTTGCCTCAAGTGCGCAACGTTTAGCCGGTTTAAGCTTTTCATTTGGCGAGCGCTACGTTGTGGTGAATTTGCCCTCCGCATCTGTTGAAGCAGTGGATAACGGCGTTGTTTCACACCGTTATGTTGCTGTTGTCGGCGATGTCGAACACCGCTCACCAGAAACGACGGCGCGGATTGTAGCCATCAATCTCAACCCGACGTGGACCTTGCCGACCTCGATCATCAAAAATGAGATTATTCCCAAGATGCAGAAAAATCCCGGCTATTTGACCCGGGCGAAAATTCGCATTCTCGATGGCCATGGTCAGGAAGTAGACCCTGCACGTGTCAACTGGAATTCCGAGCGCGCTACATTGTTCACGCTACGGCAGGACTCCGGCGTTGGTAACGCGCTTGGGTCTATCCGTATCCAGATGCCAAACAAGGACGCGGTTTATATGCATGACACGCCGTCGAAAGCGCTGTTCGCGGCTGACTATCGCTTCGCCTCGCATGGCTGCGTGCGGGTGCAGGGTGTTTATGACCTGGCCCAATGGTTGCTGGAAGGGACCACGGGCTCGCCTACCGGTGCTTGGGACGTGGCGGCTCTGAAAGGCATCGTCGCAACTCAGGAACGCACCGATGTCAAAATGCCAAAAGCTGTCCCCGTCGCGTGGGTTTATCTCACTGGATGGGCCAATGGTGAGGGTGTAGCGCAGTTCCGGCCGGACGTGTATGGGCTGGATTCTGTATCTGTTGATGCCGCTCCGGCGGGTGTTCAGCCAGGGGTGCAGGGCGGAGCCAATACAAAACTTTAACCCGAGGCACGCCATGCCGCTGCAAAACCGCGTCGATCCTTTCGGGATGCTTCACGCCGTTGCAGAGCGCGGCTCGATTATGGGGAATCGAGGCGGAAAGTTTCACTCCGCCGGGCGCGATTTAACGGCCAGGCGTTGGCAAACGCGATCCTGGATCATATGCGTTTGTGACTTCAAAAATCGGCGGCGCGATGTCTGGGGCAACGGCTACACGGAGCTGTTTTTTCTCGATGAAGTCACCGCTTTGAGCGCCGGGCACAGGCCCTGTTTCAAGTGTCAGCGCGAAAAAGCAACCGGATTCTTGAAGGCCGCGCGTGCTTTCCACGGGTCACATGATACGTCGCGTTTCATGGCACCTGAGCTGGACCGGGCGCTCCATGCTCAGCGCCGGGCGAGCTCACGCCTTCCCTCGCAACGCAGGCTTCTTGACGATCTGCCCGACGGAACCATAGTCGAATGGTTAGAGGCGGCGTGGGCCATCAGAGGCGCAAATATGCTGCTCTGGAGTTTTGGCGGATATTGCCGCTCCACTGAACGCCCGCCGGGGCAATTGGTCACCGTCCTGACGCCACCTATTACGGTTTATGCGCTTGAAGATTACCAGCCTGAATTTCATGCAAGCGCAGTTGCTGCTTTGCCGCCGCGACTTGCGTTTCCTCTCTAATCAGATTTTAGAAATACCGCTCAGCGGGGAACTAACCGCGGGTTTCCAGCGTTGCCACGAGGTGACACGCAAAAACGAAAACTTAGCAAGGAAGCGTGCCCGCTGCCGGGATTAACGATCACGCTCTACTCTTTGCGCGTCTTTTAAAATTTCCCTCATCAAATCTTCTCAGAAGGACAATCGTAATGGCCAAATCCAGCGCGACAAGCGAGCATCTGCTCCAGACGCATAATACGCTCGCGGAAGACGTCCGCATGAAATCGATCGACATTTTAAACAAGCATCTCGCTGCAGCTATTGATCTGCATGCTCAAGTGAAGCAAGCGCATTGGAACGTGCGCGGCGCAGGTTTTATGGCGGTGCATCTGCTTTTTGACACCATTTCGGGCGAGGTCGAGGAGTGGTCGGACATGATTGCAGAGCGTGCCGGTCAGTTTGGCAGCACTGCGCACGGCACCGTGCAGGTTGTGGCCAAGAATTCGTTTCTGGTGCCCTATCCTCTGGGTATTGCCCCGGTAAAGGATCATATTTTCGCAATCGCGTCGGCACTGGCCGCCTTTGGCCAATCGACGCGTGAGGCGATCTCGCTCTGCGATGATAATGATGACCCTGCCACAGCCGATCTTTTCACCGAAATAACTCGCGGAATTGACAAGCAATTGTGGTTTGTCGAGTCGCACATCACGCTGCCGTAAACGCAGCCCTTACGCGATTAGCAATGGGCGGCAACAATCTGCCGCCTATTACGCGCCGTCTCTTTAGTCGCCTGTTTTACTTTTTCTTGCCGGAGGCGGACGTTGTTCCGGACGACATCAGCGATGACGTTGCGGCGACTTTTGGTGCTTTGGGAGCCTTCGGCTTTTTTACCTCTTTGTTGCTCTTCATCTGACCCTTGGCCATGACCTTCTCCTGCTAAAGATCTGCTCAAACATCGCGACGCGCGAAATCAGCAAATCGTATGATAGCCTACGCCTAAAGCGTGCACTTTGGAGATTTATTTGCAGAATGCAGCATTATATTTGAAGTGCCGTTTGCTTATTCTGCCAAGACCCGGGTCGGAGGAAACATAACTTCAACCAACGTGCCTTCGCCGCGCTTGGACTTGATGATAAAGGCGGCTCGATTGGCCTCGACCATCGCTTTGGTGAGCGGTAGCCCGAGCCCGGTTCCGTTGGCTTTGCGCGATGTATCAAGTTGGCGAAACGGCTCAAGCGCGCGCTCAACGTCACTTTCATTCATACCGATGCCGGTGTCTCGCACCCGAATAACCGCATGTCCTGCATCGGTTAAAGCGGTGGAGACAATGACCTGCCCGCCCGGATCATTAAATTTTACGGCATTGGAGAGCAGATTGATCACAATCTGCTTCAAAGAACGCTCATCGCATACGATGTTTGGCAATCGCGGCGCCAATGACACCCGGATGATAACCCGCGCCTTGGTGGCCTGCGGCTGCATCAGCGCAACACATT